>JAFGKQ010000175.1 GCA_016928495.1 Candidatus Fermentibacterales bacterium | reverse complement strand
CCGTCGGTCCCGATATGCGACCCCACGGGCATAAACATCTCGGGCGGCCTGGTGGAGAGCGGCTTCCTCAACCAGGAGGCGATCAGGGGCGGTCTCTAGGGCCGCAAGCCGCCTTCCACAGACCCAGCGCCACCAGACCTGTCACGACCGCCAGCCACAGGGTGGCGAAGCGCATTCCTATGGTCGTCAGGGCCGCGGCGGGCGCGGATCCCAGCGCAGGCTCGATCAGCACGTCTATGGTGACCTCCGTGAGGCCCAGTCCTCCCGGTATCATGGACAGGGAGCCGGCTATGGTCCCGGCGGAGTGAGCCAGCAGGGACAGGACGAGGGGAAGCCGGAAGCCGAGGGAGGCGGCAGCAACGCTGAGAACGGCGGCCTCCACTCCCCAGGAGATGATGCCCAGCGGCACCATCAGAAGCAGGCTGCGTGCATCGAGCAGACGAAGAGCCGACTGCCGGAAGCTGCAGAGGCTTTCCCTGCGCCTGTCGAGAAAGGGCAACCGGCAGAGCAGTGAGGTCAGCAGGCCGAATGCCCTGCCCCAGAGCAGAGCTGCCATGAAGAGCGCAACGAAGACCGCGCCGGCGGCAACGATCAGGGTCACCCCTCCAGCACTCGAGAGCAGTGCTGCCCCGAGGGCGATGAGGATCATGCTCATCAGGTCGGTGGCCCTCTCGGCGACCACAGCGGAGGAGGTGACGGAGACGGGCAGCCCCTCTCGCTCCCTGAGCAGCACGCACTTGACCAGCTCCCCGAGCTTCCCGGGTGATACGGTCAGAGAGAAGCCCGCGAGGAAGACATGCAGGCTCCTCCGGAAGGGCAGGCGGATCCCGAGCCTTCGAAGGAAGTAGTGCCACTTGAGGAACCTCAGGAAGTAGTTGGTCAGCGGAAGCACCAGGATGAGCGGCAGCAGGCTCCAGTCGAAGGAGAGAGCCAGGTCGCCGACCCTCCGGATGTCGGAGAGAAGGACCATCGCGGTATAGAGGACGATGGCGAGGAGCAGTACCAGGAAAAGCCTGCGGTTCACCGGCCTGCCTGCCTGCCCGGAAGCGCCCTCCGGTAGGGCCGATGCCTCATTCCGGGGCTAGAAGAGCCTTGAGCTGCGCCCTCAGGGCGGCTTCTCCGGGGAGCCCCTCTGCCAGCTTGACTGCCCTTCGCGCCATCTTCCCGGCCTCCTCGGCATCGCCGAGCAGCTCGTAGGCCTTGGAGGCCAGCGCAAGGGCATGCGATCGGGTCTCCCTGGTCGGCTCGATCCCGGGAAGCAGCTCGTAGCCGGTGAGGGACTGGACCAGGGCCTCGCGGCCCTCCTCTCTGGCCAGGTGCAGAAGGGCGAGATTGAGGTGGACCCCGCTCCTGGCCGGGCCGGTGCGCGATTCGAGGGCCTCTCTCAGGAGGGCCTCGGCCTCGTCGAGCTTCTCGCCACGCTCGATGAGGAGGGCCGCGAGGTTCACGTTGAGCGTCCCCCTGAGCTCCGGGTCCATCGAGAGGGCCTTTCTGTAGTGGCCTTCAGCGGCCCCGGAGTCCCCCCCCGCACCGGCGATGAAGCCGAGCTGAGCTTCGGCGGCGGCGGATGCGTCCCCCCTTGCCATGGCTTCCTCGACCAGCTCTCTGGCCCTCTCGAGCTGGCCGGCCCGGATATTGAAGAAGATCAGCGCATTGGTCAGAGGGTCCGAAACGCTTCCCCTGTCGCGGTTCCTCTCCAGAAGGCCTATCATGCGGCCGATCCTGCCGGCCGCAGCGTGCTCGGTGGCCCTTCTGAGAAGCAGCCTCTTCCAGAACAGGGTCCGGGTGAACGCGAACAGGCCGCCCAGAGCGACGACAACGATCACCAGAGCCAGCCATGCCCCGCCGCTCATCAGAAGCCAGTAGGGCCGGTGCCGCCGCCGCGGTGCAGCCTGTCGTACTCGGTGAAGTCCGGAATCGTGGTATCGGCCTCGAAGGGCGTGACGCGCTGGTGCAGGGTGCAGTAGGCGGTCGGCGCAGAGCCCTTCCAGAACATCTCCTCCATCGCGTACTCCCCGCACTCGGCCGTGGCCAGCAGCCCGGTCAGCTTGCATATGATCGCGCTCTCGACGGAATCCTGAGCGGGTCCCGGAAAGCCGGGAGGGTCCGTCCTGTCGGCATCCCTGAGGGCGAGCCTCATGAACCTGTTCCAGATGGGCAGGGCTATGTCCGAGCCCGACTGCCCCCTGCCGCTCTGCAGCCTCATCCTGACTATGTGGCTGTCGTATCCCACCCATACCCCCGCCACCAGATCGGGCGTGAACCCGACGAACCAGGCGTCGGCATAGTCGCTCGTGGTGCCCGTCTTCCCGCCTGCCGGCCTGCCGGCATAAGCACCGCCCCAGTACCAGTGGGCTCCCGTCCCGGTGCCCATTCTGAGCACCGACTGGAGCATGCTGTTCATGAAGTAGGCGCCGGTCTGGGAGAGCACCCGGTGCCCCGGGTCAGGCTGCTCGTTGGTCTCGAGGACGTTGCCGTAGCGGTCCTCTACCCTGAGTATCGCCGTCACGCCTCTGGCTATTCCGCCCGTTGCGAAGGGTACGTAGGCCTGCACCATCTCGAGGGGGGAGACCATCGCGCTTCCCAGGCTCAGGGAGTTGACGATGGGAAGCCTGGACTCGATCCCCATCTGGTGCGCCCTCTCCGCAACGGCCTCTACCCCGACGGCCATGCCCAGCCGGACTGCCGAGACGTTGAACGACCTTGCCAGGGCCGTGCGGAGCGTGACCATGCCGTGGAACTGGTGGTCGTAGTTCCTGGGCCGCCAGTAGCCCGGAGACTCGTCGACCACGATCGGCTGATCGAGCACGGGGCTTCCGGGGGACCAGCCCTGCTCGATGGCCTCCGCGTAGACGAAGGGCTTGAAGGCGCTGCCGGGCTGGCGCCTTGCCTGTGCCGCCCGGTTGAACTCGCTGTCCCTGAAATCCCGACCGCCGACCATCGCGCGGATGTACCCCGAGGCGGGGTCCACGGCCACCAGCGCGCCTTGTACGTAGTCCGGCGCTCTCGTCGTGTCACCCGCGTCGTGCCAGTAGTCGTAGGAGCTCATGTACCTGAGCCGCTCCGGATCGGCGAGGAACTGCCCGGAAGAAGGGTCCCAGACGGGCTCCTTGAGAGTGAGCACGCTGTCGAGGGCGTACTCGGCCATGCCCTGCATCTCGGGATCGAGCGTCGTGTAGACGGTAAGGCCCTGCTCGTAGACGGCTGACCAGCCGTACCTGGACACGAGGTACTGCCTTACGTACTCGGTGAAGTAGTCCCACTGGTCCTCGATGTCGGGTCTGGACATATCCACTCGCAGCGGTGCCTGCATCGCGTCTTCCGCCTGGCTCCCGGAGAGGTAGCCGTCCTCGGCCATCATCGAGAGGGCCACGTTCCTCTGAGTCAGGCACCTGTCCGGGTTCCTCTCGGGGTTGAACCCGCTGGGGTTCTTGAGCATGCGTACGAGAGTCGCAGCCTGGCAGAGCGACAGCTCGGAGGCGGAGATGCCGCCGAAATAGGTCCTTGCCGCGGCCTCGATGCCGTAGGCGCCGGCTCCGAAATAGACGTGGTTCAGGTACATCTCCAGGATCTCGTCCTTGGTGAACTGGCGCTCTATCTCCATGGCAATGAAGGCTTCCTGGATCTTCCTCTGGATCGTCTGATCGGGAACCAGGAACAGGCCCCTGGCGAGCTGCTGGGTGATGGT
>JAFGKQ010000174.1 GCA_016928495.1 Candidatus Fermentibacterales bacterium | reverse complement strand
CGCTGGTTCGATGATCTCTGCGGCGCCCTCTGCACGCGCGGCAGGCTCGGGCGGCTGGCCCTTGCGCTGGCTCTCTCCATCCTTGCCTGGGGATGCAAGCTGGGTATGTTCGCTTGTCTGCTGGTCTCTGTCGGCCTGACGGGGGTCCCTCTCTGGAAGGTCTTCTTCGCATCCGCCGTCACCGACCTGACGATGGCCCTGCCCGTGCACGGCCTCTTCAGCATGGGGACCGTCGAGACCGGATGGGTCGCCGGCTTCGCCGTCGTCGGAGTTGAAGGGGTCGTGGAGGAGGGTTTCGCGGTGCATGTGCTCTGGCTGCTGCTGGCGCTGCTGATCATGTGCTCGTGCCTGCCCTGGCTCGCGCTCGCGAGGCCCGGCCGTAAGGACAGGACGGATCTCTGATGGCCGAGCGGGTCGTGATCGTCGGAGGAGGGGTAGCGGGTCTCACGCTGGCCGAGCGGCTGCTGGCGAGACCCGGAACGGCCGTCATCCTCGTGGAGAGGGAACCGGACGTGGGGGGACTCGCCAGGACCTTCGAGTACGACGGGTTCACGTTCGACATCGGCCCGCACCGTTTCCACACCACCGACTCGGACGTGCAGAACTACGTGCTGAGCGTCCTGGGCGGGGATCACATCCTCATCCCGAGAAAGAGTAGCGTCTACCTCTCGGGCAGGTACTACAACTGGCCCCTGACTCTCTCGGGTGCCCTCAGGCTTCCCCTCAGGATCGTGCTGCCTGGGGTACTGGACATCGTCTACAGGCCCGGGAGCAGGGACGCACGGACCTTCGCCGATCACATCATCTCCAGGTACGGCCGGAGCCTCTACAGGAACTTCTTCAGGGACTACACCCGCAAGTTCACCGGGATCGACGCCGGCGAGCTGCACAGCGACTGGGCCAGGGCAGGCGTGGACAGGGCCGTGATAGACAGGAGGGTCAGAGCGGACAACATCGGCTCCCTCCTGAGGGGGCTGCTGCTTCCGAGGCCGGTCTCCACGAGCTTCGTCTATCCCGCACGCGGGGGGATCTCCTCCTTCTGCAAGGAGCTGCTGGAGAGGGTGGTCCGAAGGCACGGCATGGTTGCGACCGGCGCCGGGGTCGTCGGAATCGAGCAGAGCAACGGACGCGTCACCGGCGTCAGGCTGAGCGGCGGGAGCACGATCACGGCTGACAGGGTCTTCTGGTCGGCTCCGTTGTCCATTCTCTTCCCCGAGTTGGGGTTCAGCTTCATGAACACCGTTCTCTACAACATCGGGCTCCAGAAGGAGCAGGGCAACGACTGGCAGTGGTGCTACTTCGGCGAGGCCGACATCGTCTTCAGCAGGCTCACAGCTCCCAGGAACTTCCGTGAGGACACCGTCCCGATGGCCAGAGACAGCCTCGTGGCGGAGATCACGTGCAGGAGCACGGATCCCGTCTGGTCGGATCCAGCATCCCTGATTCCCGGCGTGATAGAGAGCCTGGAGAGGGTGGGAGCCGCCAGATCGGCGGACGTCGTCTTCGTTCGCCCCGAGCGGGTCCCGGAAACCTATCCGGTCTATGACCTCTCGTACCGGGAGAGGATAGGAAGGGCCATGGAACGGCTTCCCGAAGGGCTCAGCCTTATCGGGAGATGCGGCTGCTTCTGGTACAACAACATGGATCATTCCATCTCGCAGGCGCTCAGGCTGGCCTCGGGCAAGCCCGAGCAGAGCCGGGAGTTCTGGCTCGACTCCACTTGACCCATCCGTGCGGCGCGTCTATTCTCAGGCCCAAGACGGTTGCGGGTGCAGGAAGACGGTTGAATGCCGTCACGGTGGCGCCACTGTAACCGGGGACTGCGTCCCGGGGCCCTTCAGGGGCTCGAGCCACTGCTTCACCGGACGTCAGGCGGGAAGGCACGGGGCAGGGATGATCCGGGAGTCAGGATACTGCGCCGCGATCGAGGCCCTCTTCTCCCCGCCCAGGGGGAACGGCCGCGTTCACCCGCCTCCATCGAAACGCGATCAGCAGGTCCGTGTCGATCGGAGGTTTTCTTGTTTCTGCTGGTCCTCTCCATGCTCTGCGGATGGACCATCCAGGTCCTGGACACCACGGGGCGCCCCGTCGATGGCGCTGCCATCATCGCTGATGGTGAGCTTCTCGGGCATGCCGATTCCTGCGGGATCTTCAGCTCGGATGCCCGTTCGACGCCCGCGAGAGTAGAGGTCCTGGCGCCAGGCTACGGGGCAGGTTGGCTGGCACCCGGGGATTCCACGGTCCTGCTCGAGCCCCGCAGGGACGGATGGGGCACGGTGGTGACCGTAAGCGCGGCGAGACCGGGCCTCAGGGACCTGCTGCCCTCCACGGCGGTCGTCTCCGGAAAGGCTCTCGAGTCGGCATCGCTCGACGGTTTCGCAACTCTCTCTGCAACCACCCCCGGCTTCCATGCCAGGGAGTACGGGGGCGCTCTCCCCGTAACGTCCGTATCGACCAGAGGAGCAGAACCGGGCCATACGGTCTTCTCCGTTGCGGGGCACCGGTTCGATACGGCGAGGGACGGACTCCCCGGAGCTCTGATCGAGCCGGCCCTGTTCGGCGCGATGGAGATAGGGAGGGGAGGGGCTTCCGGTCTGAGGAACGGGGGCCTGGCCGGGGCCGTCAACCTGGTGCCGGGCAGTCATCTCAACCCCCCATCGGCCCTGGTCTCTCTCGACTCCAGGGGAGCGTCCATGGCTCTCGCCCGTTTCTCGCTGGGCCCGGGCAGGATGGCGTCCTGTCTCAGGCGTCTTCGGGGACGCTCGGACGGCCGCGGATGGAGCTCCTCCGTGCTCCTCTCACTCGACGGTGGCGCGGCATCGGACTGCGGACTGCTGCTGTCAGCGGCAGAGGGTGATATCGAGGAGCCCGACTGGGCCGTGCCATCGGACGCGACAAGGCGCCAGTCATCTGCCGACGCCTGGGCGTCCAGGTGGGCGGGGCCGTTCAGGATCTCCGGTGGTTTCCATGTCGCCGGTCTGGAGTACGATACGGATGGCAAAGAGGGCCCGGAGCCCCCCGATGCGCACGGCGACGGCTCGGCGGACGTATCGATCGAAGCCAGGCTCGATGGCCCGGGCTTCCTGGACCAGATCATCCCGGGAGTCGGGCTGCGGAGCGAGTGGATGTCGAGCTCCGTGCTCGGAGCGAGAGCCCGGGAGACGGCCGACCTGAGCCTGCGGCAGTCGGCTGGGTTCGGAAGGCTAGCCGTTGCCTCGACACTGAGACTCGAGGTCTGTGGGCACTCGGCGTCGCAGTGGGGGGCGATGGTGGGCATCGGCCTGTGTATTCTGGAGGAAGGCAGGCTCGAGCTCGGTCTGAACGCTTCCAGGAGCTTCCGCAGGCCAACCTTCAACGACCTCTACTGGCCGGCCGACCAGTTCGCCGAGGGCAATCCGTCGCTCCAGCCGGAAACCGGGCTCGAGGCCGAGCTGGCACTCTCGACGAGGCCTCTCGACGGCGTGGAGCTTCACGGATCGGCCTTCATCGCGGATATCACCGACATGATGATCTGGCTCCCTCAGCAGGGCGGAGCCTGGAGTCCGGACAACGTCGG
>JAFGKQ010000173.1 GCA_016928495.1 Candidatus Fermentibacterales bacterium | reverse complement strand
GCGGCATGCAACGGGAGTCTCGGGAAGGCCCTCCTGATGGCGAGCAGCGGGGAGAGCCCGGTCGTCGAGAGGGCAAGGGAGGTCCTCGATGCAGCGCTCCGGGAGCCAGTATCAGGGGTCCTGGCCATGTGCTCCGCCCTTGCGCGCAAGCATGGCGCGGAGGGCGTCCTGGATCTGGTGATGGAGCTGCGGGCTCTCGTCCACGACCTGATCAGGAGATGGCACGGCAAGTGCTGTCTCTATCATCCGGAGGAAGACCTGCCTGACCTGGGCGGTGACCGGGAGCGCTATCTCGTCGAGATGACTGGGAAGCTTGACACATGCGAACGCAGGATAAGAAGGAACGTCGCGCCCTCGATGGCTCTGGAGGCGGCTCTTCTAGGGGCCAGGGCAGGCGCGGCAGGCTAGACGACGGCGACGGGGACCCCGGGTCCGACCGCAGCGACTACAGGGACCAGGAGAGCTGCGTGGAGCTGGTCCTGGTAGTCTTCCGCGCGAGGCGCACCCAGATATTCGCCAACACCACGGGCGCCCCGGTAGACATAGGCCATATGGTCGTCGTCTCGGTTGACCGTGGCGAGGACATCGGCAGGGTGCTGTCCAAGCTCAGTCCTCTCGAACAGCAGGTTCCGATTGCGGGTGAGGTGCTGAGAACCGCGGGTCGCGACGACATCGAGAGAGACCGCAGGAACCGCCCGTTCGAGGAGAGGGTGCTGGAGTTCGCCCACAGGAGGGTGGCCGCCAGGAACCTCGAGATGAAGCTGACGGGTTGCGAGAGCCAGTTGGACAGGAAGAGGATCAGGGTCTACTTCACCGCCGACAGCAGGATGGACTTCCGCGACCTGGTCAGAGACCTTGCCGCCGAGTACCACGCGCGGATCGAGATGAGGCAGCTCGGCGTGAGGGATGACGCCAGGCACAAGGACGGTGTCGGGATCTGCGGCAGGCGGCTCTGCTGCGCAGGCTTCCTGGGGGACTTCAGCTCCGTGACTCTGAGGGCCGTCAGAGAGCAGCACCTGTCGCCCAACCCAGCAAAGGTCTCGGGCGTGTGCAGCAGGCTGATGTGCTGCCTGGCATACGAGTACGAGTTCTACCGGAAGGCCAACCGGGCCTTCCCGGAGCCCGGCTCTGTGGTGAAGCTCGGCAAGGACCGGGTAATGGTGGACAGGATCGACATATTCAACGACTCGGTCAGGGTGATCCACGAGGACGAGAGGGCCGAGGATCTGTCCTCGGAGGAGTTCCACAGGAGGAAGGAGCAGAGCCGGCGCAGGACCGGTCAGTCGCCCGACGAGGCGGAGAGCCCCGCAGGGGACTGATGCGGGAGCAGGACAAGCCGGACTGATGCCGGCGGCGCCGGCATCGCGCGATACTGAGCGCCGGGCGTGCCCGTCGCCGGATAGGAGAAGAGAGTCATGGCCCGCCGCTACCTCGTGACGAGTGCTCTTCCATACGCCAACGGGCCGCTGCATCTGGGGCACCTGGCAGGGGCGTACCTGCCTGCGGACGTCTACGTGCGGTTCCTCAGGATGAGAGGCGAGGACGTGGTCTTCGTCTGTGGAACGGACGAGCACGGCGTTGCCATCACGATAGCGGCCGAGAGGGAGGGCAAGACCCCGCGCGAGCTCGTGGACGTCTATCACTCGGTTATCCGGAAGGACTTCGAGGACTTCGGGGTGTCGTTCGACAACTTCTCGCGCACGACGCTCCCCCATCACTACGACTTCGCCCAGAAGGTCTTCCTGGCGCTGCTGGACAAGGGGCACATCTCCGAGAAGAGCATCCAGCAGCTCTACTGCGGGAGATGCCAGCGGTTTCTCCCCGACCGGTACATAGACGGGACCTGCCCGAAGTGCGGCTCCACCAGCGCAAGGGGCGATCAGTGCGAGGACTGCGGCAGCTGGCTGGATGCCCTGGAGCTCGTGGATGCCAGGTGCAGCATCTGCGGCAGTGCTCCCGAACCCAGAGGGACCAGGCACTGGTTCCTGAAGCTGGACAGCTTCCAGGACTGGATCTCCGGCTTTCTGGAGACCCGGGAAGGCTGGCGAGAGAACGTCCTCAACTACTGCCGTGGCTGGCTGGCGGAGGGTCTGCGGGAGAGAGCCATAACCAGGGATCTGGACTGGGGGGTCCCCGTGCCGTTGGAGGGCGCGGAGGGCAAGGTGCTCTACGTCTGGTTCGAGAACCTGCTGGGCTACGTCAGCAGCACAGTGGAGCACTTCGAGAAGCTCGGAAAGCCCGAAGCGTGGAAGGACTACTGGAAGGACCCGGAGACGAGGCTCGTTCACTTCATCGGCAAGGACAACATAGTATTCCACGCGATCAACTTCCCTATCATGCTCCATGCGCTGGAGGACTTCGCGCTCACCTGGAACGTACCCGCGAACGAGTTCCTCAACTTCGGCGGGCAGAAGCAGTCTACCAGCCGGAGGACCGCGATCTGGATGAGGGATTGCATACTCAACCTGCCTGCCGATCCCTTCCGGTACGCGCTGACTATCGGTGCTCCGGAGAACCGGGACACGGACTTCACCTGGAGCGAGTTCAGGGCACGGAACAACGAGTTGGCCGACGTTCTGGGCAACTTCGTGAACAGGACGATGAAGTTCGCTCACCGCAGCTTCCGGGGCCTGGTGCCGGCAGCGGGCGAGCCGGGGGCGGAGGAGAGCGGGCTCATGGAGACCATTCGAGACATAGCAGCATCGGTCGGCGGCAAGATCGCGGGCTTCCAGATCAAGGCGGCCTGCTCCGAGGCAATGGAAGCCGCGAGGCTCTGCAACAGGTACTTCGACAGGGTGAGCCCCTGGGAGACCGTTAGATCGGACCCCGCAAGGTGCGCCGTTTCGCTCAACACCTGTCTGCAGGCTGTCGACTGGCTGAGGCAGCTCTTCGGTCCGTTCCTTCCCTTCACCGCCGAGCGCATCGGCCGCATGCTGGGAAGGCAAAGGCTGGACTGGAGCGAGATAGGCTCGCCGATGCTCCAGGACGGCGCTGGCCTCGGCAAGCCCGAGATCCTGTTCGAGAAGCTCGAGGAGGGGTTCGAGGCCCAGCTACGCACCGTGGAAGCGGAGGCGACGTCCGGCGGGGGCCCCGCTGCGGGGAAAGCCCCTTCGCAGGCCGCCACGGAGGACTCCGGGAACACCGTAGCCTTCGAGGAGTTCAGGAAGATGGACATCAGGGTTGCCCTGATAGAAGAGGTCCACAGGGTGGAAGGAGCTGACAAGCTCTACAGGATGGTCATAGACCTGGGCAGACTCGGCCGCAGACAGATCGTGGCAGGGCTGCGCCCCTACTACCGCCCGGAGGATCTCGAGGGCATGAAGGCTGCGGTGATCACCAACCTCGAGCCTGCAACGATCCGGGGCGTCCGGAGCGAGGGCATGATCCTGGCCAGCGATGGCGACACGGGTGTATACCTGCTCGAGGCGGGGCCGGAGGCCCGGCCCGGAGACCTTGTCAGGTGACGAGGACCCGCTGCCTCCCCTCCGTATGATGCACGGACTGGAGCTGATATGTACTACATGAGCGACCCCTGGTTCCTCCTCGTGATCGCAGCCGTTCTGCTCGGGATGATGGCCAGCGCCGGGGTGAAGAGGACCTACGAGCGCTACAGCAGGCAGATGGCGGTCAGCGGCGTTACCGGCGCCGCGATGGCGAGGCGGATCCTGGACAGCTACGGCCTTGCCCACGTCGGAATCGCGGAGGTCCCGGGCAGCCTCACGGATCACTACGACCCGCGGAGCGGGACGCTGAGGCTGTCCAGAAGCGTTGCCGGGAGCTCCTCGGTCGCCGCTCTCGGGATCGCCGCGCACGAGGCAGGGCATGCGGTCCAGCATGCCATGGGCTACGGTGCCTTTCGAGTGAGGAGCGCGCTTGTGCCCGTTGCGAACCTGGGCTCCCAGCTTCTCTGGCCCCTCATCATAGCCGGTTTCGTCTTACAGCTGACCAACTTGTTCCTTGTCGGCGCGATCCTCTACGGGGGTGCCCTGGCGTTCCACCTGGTGACTCTTCCGGTCGAGCTCGACGCGAGCAGGAGAGCGATGAGCTATCTCAGCCAGAGCGGAGACCTGAGTGGCATCGAGTTGTCCGGCGCGAACCGCGTGCTGAGAGCTGCGGCGTTCACCTACGTGGCTGCCGCTCTGGTGTCGATCGCGCAGATGCTGCGCCTGGTCATGTTGAGCAGGAGAAGGTAGGCCGGCCCGGACATGAGCCTCGAGACCCCCCTCATCCTGCTGCTGGTCTTCTTCAGCGTGGTCTGCCACGAGATAGCTCATGGGCTGGTCGCGTACAAGCTGGGCGACCCGACCGCCTACCGGATGGGCAGGCTCACCTTCAACCCGCTCTCCCACATCGACATCTTCGGCACGATCCTCCTCCCGCTCATGCTGGTTGCGGCGGGAAGCAGGATCCTGTTCGCCTGGGCGAAGCCGGTTCCCGTGAATCCGGCCTATTTCAGAGACCCGCGGAGGGGGATGATGTGGGTGGCGGCCTCGGGTCCCGGAACCAACCTGGCCCTGGCCGTGGTCCTGACCCTGCTGCTCCACCTGGTCGGTGGCTTCATGCCCCGCTGGGTCATGCACGTCCTGGCCTGGGGTGCGCTCATCAACGTAGTGCTGATGATCTTCAACCTCATTCCCATTCCTCCGCTGGACGGCAGCAGGATAGTGGCGAGGTTCCTGAAGGGAGAGGCTCTGATCCGCTACCTGAGCCTGGAGCGCTACGGGCTGTTCATAGTGTTCGGGCTGCTCTATCTGGGCGTGATCTCCAGGATCCTCCAGCCGGCGATCATGGGAGCGGTCGAGCTATTGCGCCTCGGGCGCTTCCTTGGCTAGCTTACTCTGGTGAATGGCTGCCCCGTCGCGGGTTCCGGGCGGCGCGGGATGACAGGTATGGATCTGCCCGGGCATGGCCCTGGCGGGATGAGGTGATGGAACATGACCGTGTCCGCGATCCTGCTCGCAACTGCAGTGACGGCCTCATCCGCGGCTCCGGCCGCGGCTTCTTCCCTGGACGCCCAGCACGTCTACGACAACACTGCTCTGACCACCAGCCTTGGCAACTGGGAGGCCGAGCCCATAGAGGTCTGGCTGGCGACCCAGCCGGTGCCACGACCTTTCCGCGCCAACGTGGTAGCGCACGCCGGGCCCATGACGGCCCCGACCTTCATCATCCTGATGGAGGAGGGTCTCTACGATTCCCTGGGAGCTTCCGTCATGAGCGAATGGATGGGGGACATGGTTGCCCAGGGCTACGTCGTCGACGCGGTGGAGATCACCTACAGCACGGTCCAGGAGGTGCGGGGCTACCTCTCCGACGCCTACGCCCAGGGGCTGGAGGGCATGGTCCTGATAGGCGATCTGCCGGTGCCCCTCTCCGCGTTCGAGTGGCCCGGAGTGAGCAGCGAGATCTTCCCGTCGGACTACTACTTCATGGACCTCGACGGGACATGGGAGGACAACTGGATCGGGTATCCCTCCGCCCAGAACCCCGGCTCGGACGGCAGGTTCGACACGTGGTCGGGATCGCTCGACCCCGAGATCTTCGCGGCCAGAATGCAGACCAGCAACCTCCAGGGCGAAGAGGTCGACCTGCTCGAGGCCTACCTCGACCGAGCGCATGACTGGCGCCAGAACGGGGACCCGGAGCCCATCACCGCGCTCTGCTACGTGGATGACGACTGGGCCGCCTGGGGCCCCCAGTACCAGTCCGCCATGCAGATGC
>JAFGKQ010000172.1 GCA_016928495.1 Candidatus Fermentibacterales bacterium | reverse complement strand
TAGCGCTTCCGCGACATCTCCCTGCCCTTCTTCCTTCGGTCCGACTACTAACATAGAACCTGGACCGAAAAACCGGGGGCAGGTCATATGCGGAATCCGAGCAAAACACAATGGAATCCATCTCAGTGCCGATTGCCTCCAGTTGACCATCCACGCCCAGGTTGTAGTATCCAAGGAAATGCGCTTCTCCCCAAAACAGGACCATCTGCTTCTTTAGAGATCGTCCGTTCTGCATCTCGATGATGCTCAACTGCAGCTACTTGCAGCATACTCCTCTGGCGTTAGCTGCCCTAAGGCACTGTGAGGCCTGAACGAGTTGTAGTCCGTGCGCCATTCTCCCAGCTTCTCCCCGGCGTCCTCCAGAGACCAGAACAGGTGGACATTCAGGCACTCGTCCCGCAGTCGACCGTTGAAGCTCTCGATCAGTCCGTTGTCCACGGGCTTGCCGGGTCGTATGAAGTCCAGCCGGACGTCCCGCTCGTAGGCCCAGGCATCCATCGCCCTGGACTGGAACTCCGTCCCGTTGTCCATCGTCACGGACTCGGGAGATCCCCGAGCCAGAGCCAGCCCCTCCAGGCAGTGTGCTACCTTCGTCCCGCTCATAGACACTCCGGGCTCCAGCAGGAGACACTCCCTGGTGTACTGGTCCATCACCGTCAGTATGCGGAAGTAGCGACCGCTTTCCAGCCGCTCCGTGACAAAGTCCATGCACCACCTCTGGTTCGGAGCATCCGCAGCAGGAGGCCTCGATATCCTGCCCCTCCTGGCGAGCTTCCTCCCACGCTTGCTCTTCAAGGTGAGCCCCATGTCGGTGTACAACCGGTACACCAGCTTCTTGCTCACCCGCCAGCCCTCTCGCCTCAGAAGCACCGTCAGCCGTACGTACCCGTACCGTACACGGCTCAGAGCAAGCTCCCGTAGACGCACCCTGAGAGCCTCGTGACGCCTTGCATGGCTCCTGTAGTAGTAGACCGACCTCCGCAGCCCGAGAAGGACACAGGCACGACGTACGCTGATCTCGTACCACTCCACCACCTGCGACGCCAGCTCCCGCTTCCGGGCTGCCTTCAGGCTTTTTTTGAGAGGACTTCCTGCAGGATATGCTTGTCCAGCGTAAGATCTGCCACGATCTTCCTGAGCTGCCTGTTCTCCTCACGCAACTGCCGCAGCTCGCGAAGCTCGCTCACGCCCATCCCACCGTACTTCCTGCGCCAGATGTAGAATGACTGCTCAGTCACACCCAGCTCCCGACAGACCTCACGTACCGGACGACCTCCGTCCGCCTGCCGCAAAGCGTAGATGATCTGCTCCTCCGTGTACCTCTTCCTGCCCATCCTTACCTCCCCGGGCGAGGATGATCCCTAAACCTCAGAGTGTCCAGTTATCGGGAGCAAGGTCACGTGGTCCACCCACTAACATTACAGGTGGACCAGTTTTCGGGGGGCAGGGCACTCCGGCGAAAGTATACCAAAATGATCAGTTAATGTTCCAGCGGTGCCGACTCCACGGGTCACACCGGGCGGACGGACCGGCAGGCCCCCGCGCGGCACCGTGCCGGTCCCGGGACGAGGTGACCGGCAGACCGGCTAGTCCTCGACCACCTCGACCGGCAGGAAGGCGATCCCGGAGAGCTGCTCCATCTGCCTGGCCATCTCCATCGAGTTCTCTATGGTGTGTGCAGGGATGACCTTGGGGATGCGCTTGTCCCTCAGCTTGATCTGGAGGGGGCCCTTGAGGCCCTGGGTCTTGCGTGAGACTGCCGCCGCAACGCCGACTCCGACCAGCCCGCCTCCGAACATCGCGCTGCTCATCGCCACGGGCGTGATGGACTCGACCTCTTCCCACCTGTGGGCGATAGTGCCGAGATAGGTAAAGGCGAAACCCTCCTCGGTGAGCCCGATGCAGGCCCTCTTCGCCCTGATGATGATCCAGATGCCGAGCGGTATCGTCAGGATCAGGAAGCAGCAGCACAGACCCGCGAAGATCTGCGCCTTTCTCCAGCCGCTCTTCATCCGGAAGATCCTGCCGGTCATCTCGGCCTGCTGCAGGAGCGCCTTGCTGTCCAGCTTCACGAAGTCCATTCGGTGATCCTCCCTCAGCGAATCAGGACAGGTTCGATCAGACCCGCGCTACTATAGCGGATGGGACAGATCGAGGTATCCCGGAAGTGCTCGTCCCCGGTCTGACTCATGTCGTTGCAGGCGAAGCACCATTGGCCGCGCCACTCGAAGAAGGAGCCATGCCGGTCGAAGGTGATCGGGCGCCCGACGTATCTCAGGTGCTCGGCGACACTCTCCTCCCGGATGATTGAGCCCTGGCACTCGTAGGGACCGTGGAGCTTGTCGGAGATCGCGTAGAAGCAACCCCAGGACAGGTAGTAGAGCCCGCCCCTCATGTGAAGGTAGGGCTTGTCATCGAGCTTTCCCGCACCGTAAGGGCCCTCGGGATCAAGGACGGTCAGCTTGCGAGGCGGACCTGCCAGAGAGATCATGTCCTCGCCCAAGCGAGCCAGGTAGTAGTCCCAGACTCCGAAGACGATGTAGGGAGCCCCGTCGGCATCGACGAAGACTCCGGGGTCGTAGGCCCCTGAGGGCGCCAGGCCTTCATCGAGGAGCGGCCCGCCCAGCGGGTCCCTCCAGGGGCCCGTGGGCGTATCGGAGACCACTACCCCGGTTCGCCTCGAGCCCTCGGAGAGGTACCAGTAGTACCTGCCGTTCCTCTCCGCTGCATCGGTCGCCCAGCAGGACGCGAAGCCGGCGCCCATGTAGGTGGTCTCAGGTCGGAGGGTGCACTCGTGCTTCCAGGTCCGAAGGTTCCCGGAGGACCAGATCCACCAGTCCTCCATCACGAAGTCCGTGTTCCCGGGTCCCTTGTCGTGCGTGGCGTAGAGGAAGAGCCTGTCGCCGAAGACACGGACGTGTGGATCGCATACGCCCAGTCCCTGGAGGACGGGATTGGGAGGCAGAGGGCCTTCCGGCGAGAGATAAGTGATGTGTCCCCCTGTCTAGTAGTAGCGGCTGCGGAAGTAGGTGAGCACTATCCTCGCGAACTCGCCGAAGCCGAGCCTGTAGGGGAACTCGCGGAACTTGAAGCAGAAGCCCTTCCAGAGCTTGTCGAGCTTGTCGTAGAGCCCGTCGAGAGGGGTCCTGAGCAGTGTCCTCAGAAAGGCCCTTAGGAACGGGAACTCTATTGCCAGCGCGAACAGCTTCCTCAGGCGCTCCCTCTCCCGCTTGTGGTCGATCCGGAGGGGACTCATGTCGAAGAAGGAGTCCGGCAGAGCGCGCGCAGCCTCCGGCGACGACTGGTCCAGGAAGCCATTGGCCCTGCAGTAGTCGCCTATGCTCGTCCTGGGATAGGGCTGGAGCAGCGTGGCGAAGGCGAACGCCGGCTTGCACTCGATGTTCAGCCTCAGTGTATCCAGGTCATCCTCCAGGGTGCCCGTCGGTATGCCCAGGATGTTCTGTGTGACCAGCACTATCCCAGCCTCCCTCACCCATCTGCATGCGTCGACTATCGTCTGCCGGCTCATCCTGCGGTTCAGAAGCTCGTTCCTCAGGCGGTCGTCGGCCGTCTCTATTGCCATCTTGATGCTGACGCAACCCGCTGCCCGCAGGGCGCGGGCGATCTCGCGCGTGACGAGGTTAGCCCTCAGATGGCAGTGGAACGGAAGGCCTATCTCCCGTGCGTATGAATCGGTGAACTTCAGGACCCATTCGTGATCCAGGATGAACACGTCGTCCTGGAAGACGATCATCTGTAGCTCCGGGATCAGCCCCCTCAGCTCGTGGAGCTCACCCATGACGTTGGCCACGCTTCGTCTCCTGACCCTGGTGCCGAGGCCCGAGTAGAGCTCGTTGTAGGAGTGGTTGAAGCAGTAGCTGCAGTCATAGGGACACCCGCGGCCCGTGATCACGAACACGGCCTTGCGGTGCTCCCAGGCGCCGAAGCGTGACGTCAGCCCCCTGTCCGGGTAGGGAACCGTATCGAGGTCCTCTATCAGGGGGTTGAGCGGGTTTGCCCGGAGGGAGCCGTCCTCCGCCCTGTAGAGCAGGTTGCCCACGTCGTCCAGGCCCCTGCGGCCCTCCATGTGCTCGAGGAAGGCCAGAAAGGAGTGCTCTCCCTCGCCTCTGACCGCGAAGTCCGGCGGATGCTGCTCGGCCGTCACCACCTCGGGGAAGAATGTGGGATGAGCGCCTCCCATTATCGAGACCGCACCGGTCTCTCGTGCGAGCTCCGCGTTCAGCTCCAGGTACTTCCTGTGGAAGCCCGAGGTCGAGCCGAAGGCGATGATGTCGGGATGGAA
The DNA here is from genome assembly GCA_016928495.1 of Candidatus Fermentibacterales bacterium. GTDB lineage: Bacteria > Fermentibacterota > Fermentibacteria > Fermentibacterales > JAFGKQ01 > JAFGKQ01. The sequence goes on along the minus strand of JAFGKQ010000172.1, from coordinate 1,749 downwards.
GGCCCGGGCGGTTCCCACCGGGTCCTGCTCCACGAGGGCCGCGACACCCACATCGTGACCTGCGCTCCTCGCCAGGGTCGAGAGGTATCCGACCCCTAGCGGCGCCGTTATCGGGTCGTGTATGAGGAAGAGGATCCTCATCGTGACGCTCCCTTCCCCGTGGAGGCATCCCCGGGTATCCTGCCGCAGCTCCTGGCGATGTCATGCATGAGGATGGAAGCGGACACCGCGACGTTGAGGGAGTCAATGCCGGGGCGCATCTCGACGGGCACGAACCGGTCCAGCATGGACGAGACACCGGCGGACAGGCCACCCGGCTCTGAGCCCGCTACCAGGACCAGGGGGGGCTCCGGCAGGTCTCTCCCGTGGCTCTCCGCCCTCGCCGAGGCCCCGACGAGAGACAGCCCCCGCTCCCGGCAGCCCGCCAGGAAGCTGGCCAGGTCGACCTTCTCGATCAGCGGGACCAGGAGGTTGGCGCCCGCCGAGGCCCTGGTGACCTTGGGCGTGAACGGACAGGCGGAGCCCTTGCCCATGACAACGACGTCGATCCCGAAGGCCGCCGCCGACCTTATGATCGTGCCCACGTTGCCGGGATCCGCAACCGCGTCCAGGGCGAGGACGAAGCAGGCCGCCTCGATGGCGCTCCCCGGGACATCAGGGGTCCTGCACACTGCCACTATCCCCTGGCTGTGCTGCGTCTGGGAGATGCCTTCGAGCAGCTCCGGCGAAAGCTCGAAGGTCGGGACTTCCGAGCCCAGCGCGAGGCGGGCCACTTCGCCGGCCTTGCGGGAAGGAGCGCTCGATACCAGAACGAAATCGATCATGCTCCTGCAGGGCGAGCCGAGGCAGTCTTCCAGGAACCTGGGACCCTCGAGAAGCATCAGGCGGTGCTTCCTTGCGCCGGAGGCGGTGGACAGCTTCCTCGCCAGGATCAGCTTCCTGTTGGAGCTGCTCTCGATGACCGGGAAGTCGGTGGGATCAGACAGATCTGCGCCAATCGACGACTGCCCGGACGATCTCCTCGATGCGGGCCCCGGGGGCCTTTCCCGTGAGCTGAAGAAGCCTGGAGACGTCCGGTACCCGTCTCTGCATGTCCTCGAAGTCGGTTGGGTATGCTTCCTCGTAGGGGATGACGCGAATCCCGGAGGAGGAGCCGGTGATCCGCTTCACGGTCCGTGCAAGCTCGAGGATCGTTATCTCCTCGGTAGACCCGATGTTGACGGCCATGCCGGCTGACGCGGGGTTGGCCATCAGAGCCCTGATGCACTCGACCACCTCGCCCACCAGGCTGAAGCAGCGCGTCTGCGTGCCGTCCCCGTAGACCGTTATCGGATCTCCGGAGAGAGCCTGATCGACGAACCTCGGCAGGACCATGCCGTACTCGCCTGTCTGCCTCGGACCAACCGTGTTGAACAGCCTCCCGATGACTATGTCTAGGCCCCTGGCCTTGCTGTATGCGAGAGCCAGGAACTCATCCATCGCCTTCGAGCAGGCGTAGCTCCACCTGCTCCTGCTGGTGGCCCCGAGAACGATGTCCCCGTCCTCCCTGAACGGGGCAGCCTGGCTCTTGCCGTATACCTCGGAGGTGGAGGCGATGAACACCCTGCGGGTCTTCCTGGAGGCTGCCCTGAGCACGTTCTCCGTTCCCCTGACGTTGATCTCTATGGTATCGATGGGCCTTCTGATGATCTGCTCGACACCGACCGCGGCCGCGAAGTGCATCACCACGGACGAGACTTGCACGCACTC
>JAFGKQ010000171.1 GCA_016928495.1 Candidatus Fermentibacterales bacterium | reverse complement strand
GCGCCCAGGAGATCAGGATGCCGCCGGAGTCGCGGTGCACTCCGGCCAGAGCGATCCGCCCGGGGTACACCGCTGCGTCCGGAGGGCCCAGGAGGAGCAGGCCGATCAGGGCGCCGGCACCAATCGAGGCGACCCTCAGGCGCCGCGACCCGACGACCGATGCCAGGGCTCCTCCGATGCACAACCCGGTGATTCCATGTACCTGGCCCGAGGACATGACTCCGACGAGAGAGGCCAGCAGCAGAAGGCGCCAGAGCATCTCCTCGAGGGTGCACAGCAGCAGCAGCGAAACGGCAACCAGCATGGCGTCCTGCTGGGGTCCCGCGCCCATCACGAGCCCGGCCGCGATAAGGCCCAGCGCGGGAAGCCTCGCGGAGAAGGGGCTCACATGCGCCCTCAGCGCAAGCGCTGCGCACAGCAGCCATGCGCAGGCCAGCACGCTATCCGGGATGTGGAGAAGGAGCAGCGCTCCGAGCAGGACGATGCCCGCGAGCTCGGGAATCCGGCCGGAGGCAGCCGGATCCCGTCCGGATGTGCCGGAGCCGGTCATGCTTCGCCCTCACCGGACATCCGGGCATTCCTGCAGAGGATCCGGCGACCCGAGGACGGCTCGTCCATCCAGATGGCGAGCTTCTCGTCGCCACGAACGGGACCGGGCCGGATGCGCACCGGGTCCTCCCCCGCCGCGAACCGGCAGAGCGGAGACCCTCCGTGCGCTCTCCGAATGCCCCCCGTGATGAGCCCTCTGGATGAGGCAAGCTCGAAGAGCGGGGCCCCACCCGTCCCCCCGATGCTGAGGCAACCGTAGGAAGAGAAGCAGGGACCCTCTACGGAGCGGACCCAGCCGGGTCCTGCGCTGATGAGGCCGTCGTCGTCCAGCGCGAATCCTCCCCTCTCGAGAGCAATGGGCAGATCCATGGGATCGGGGTCCAGGTCTGCCATCAGGCTGTCGGCAAGCGCGACGGGCCGGACTCGTGCGGACAGCGCCCGGCGCAGAGCCGCCAGGCGCCAGGCCCAACCTGTCCCCCGGAGCATGCCCGAGGCGACGGCTCTGAGCTCCCGCCGCACGAACCTGGCGGGAAGCCTCCCGGACGAGCCCCTGGAGAGATAACGCCTGCACAGGAGCGCCGCAGACTCCAGTTGCCATGCTCTGGATCGAGCACGGTCGCTCGAGGCCCCGATCAGGTGTCCGGCTCTCGCAGACCTGTCCAGCATGAGCCTCCAGCCTGCCGAACGCAGTCTGAGGGAGAGGTCGAGATCCTCGAAGTACATGAATATCGTCTCATCGAAGCCGCTGACATCGAGAAGGGCCTGCCTTCTGAAGAGGGCAGCGGCGCATGTGATGCAGGGCACCTCGACGCTGCCCGGTCTCGGGGCGTCAGGCTCGTAGTGGCCGAACCTGCGGTCGTAGCCCTCCCCGTACCGGGTCATGCCGACACCCGCGCTGGCCGTCACGCATGGCCAGCCCTCGAGGTGGATCCAGGGCTGAGCACCGGCGCAGTCTTCCCGGGACCGGACACCGGCGATCAGGGACTCCAGGCTCGCCCCGTCGATGCTGGCATCGGGGTTCAGGAGCATGACGAGGGGGGCTGACGAGCGGGAGAGCCCGACGTTGTTCGCCCCACCGAAGCCGGGATTGCTCCCGAGGGCGATCACGGTCGCTTCCGGCAGGACGCTGCGGAAGGCCTCGGCCGTGCCGTCGTCCGAGGCGCTGTCGACGACGATCACCTCGCGAAGCAGCCCGGATAGCTCCTCGACGTTGCGGGCAGTCCGCTCCGCAAAGCCGGCGGAGCGGTGCGTGACGACCAGCAGATCGACCTCTCCGGTCCTCATCGCCCCCCTCCCGTATCGCCCTGCCCGACCTCGGCGAGTCGCGAGTAGAAGCGGTCAGTCACGTGCTTCCAGGTCCTGTCGGCAAGGACCATTCTCCTGCCCGTCTCGCCCAATCCGGAAGCCATGACTCGATCGCCCAGCAGGAGCCCCATTCGGTGGGCCAGAGTGGTCCTGTCTCCGAACGGGACGAGGAACCCGTTCTTCCCGTCCTGGACGATATCGGGCATTCCCCCGCACCAGCCCGCTATGACGGGCCGTCCCGACGCCCAGGCGTCCAGCAGGACTATCCCGAACGCGTCCTGTCGCGACACCTGGACAACGAGGTCCGCCGACGCCAGCAGATCCGCCCTGTCCTCCTCCCTTACGTAGCCCGTCACGATTAGCCTTGCGCTCTCCCGGACAAGAGACGCCGCCCTGGAGTCGAGCTCACGCCTGAAATCATCCATGACGGGACCGGCCAGCACAAGGGTGAAGTCCATCCCGCGCTCCCAGAGGGCCCTCGAGGCCTCCAGCAGGTCCAGAGACCCGCGGTCGAGGCTGTGAGCGGTGAGCGAGAGGACCACGCTCGAGCCCTCGATGCCGAAGCGCACTCGGGCCCTGCGCGGCTCCGCCCCCTCGAAATCCCCCGGATCGATGCCGCTGCCCAGGACCAGTATACGCTCCGGATCGACTCCGTGCTCGATGTACCGCTCCCGTTCCGTGCAGCTCTGCGCGACGACGAGGCTGCTCTCGCGCAGTATCCGGGGCTGGCGGCCGGCGAAGTAGTGGAGAGGCTGTATCCTCCTGAGCTTCTCCCCGTCGTTGAGGTGGGGCACCGAGACCAGCACGGAGCCGTTGCGGACGGCATACCTGTGCCCGTGGAAGAGCGCGAACGGCATCGCGTTGGCGTGGACTACGTCGAAGCGGCCGGACAGCCTGCGAAGCGCTCCGGCCATCGACGGGACGAAGGGATTGGGGTAGTAGAACCTGTCGGGACCGCCGGCGAGCGTCCTGCGGAGCAGCGCCCTTAGGAGGCTCTGCGCGGGGGGGTGCAGCACGCGGAAGCGCCGGATTTCCACTCCGTCGTGCCGCGTGCTCCCGGGGTCCATGTGCCTCCCCTTGCCGGAGACGAGCCAGGACATGTCCCAGGCGTCGGTCGTGAAGATCGTGCTGGTGTGTCCCCACCTCCCCGACGCCAGAGCGTGCTCCAGGACGTATCGCTCGGAGCCCCCGTGATAGGGCCAGCTCCTGTGGACGATGTGGAGGATCCTCACCGTGCCAGCTTTCCGTAGACCGCGCAGAGGCGCTCTCCCACCCGGCTCCATCCCCGTCTGGGCATGCCCAGTGCCCGGAGACGGAGATCGCGGGCAAAAGCATCGTCCCGAAGCGACATGAGGCAACTGACCCAACCGGAGGCGTCGCCCGGATCGAGAAGCAGCCCGCCCCGGCCCACCGTCTCGGGAAGAGCTCCCGAGTTGCTGGAGATCAGGGGCGCCCCGCAGGCCATGGCTTCCAGCGCCACCAGGCCAAGGCCCTCGCAGAGACTGGGCAGCAACACCGCCCGGCAGCCCCTGTAGAGCTCCAGCAACTGCCGATCGGGAACGTTCCTGAGCAGACGCACGTTCCTCGAGGAAGACAGGCTGGCTGTTCCCAGCCTCCAGCCGGCCTTGCCGACCAGGGCCACGGGCATCCCCAGGCCCATTCCGATTGCCTTCTCGTGCACGGCCAGGGCAAAGCCTATGTTCTTGCGGGGTTCCAGATTGCCGACCATGAGCAGGAACCGGCCCGCCTCCAGGCCGTAGCGGGCGAGAACGGACCGGTCGGGCTTGCCGGGACAGAAGAGGTCGTCGGCAGCGCCGCCGATTGCCCAGACCCGCTCGCGGCCTTCGAGCCCGAAGAAGCTCTCTGCCATGCCTGCCGCCCACTGCGAGCCCGTCACGACGGCCGCACCCCTCTTCTCGACCAGTATTCTCTCTCGCTCGGCATACTCGATCGTAGCGCGCGTGTGCCACTCGGGGTTCTCGTAGGCCGTGAGGTCATGCATGGTGACCACCGGCAGGCTGCCCCGGGGATGACAGGGCTGCACACCGGAGCAGTGGAAGACATCGCATTCGATGAGCCTGCCAAG
>JAFGKQ010000170.1 GCA_016928495.1 Candidatus Fermentibacterales bacterium | reverse complement strand
CGTGCGCTACCTGCACCAGAGAGGCGAAGACGTCGGGAGAGTCGCCCATCTCCACTCCCAGAGTGTCCACCAGGACGAGCTCCAGCGTATCGGGCCGACTCGAGGCCCCGTAGGGGACACCCTCCGCCGGCTCCTGCTCTTCTCTTCCGCATCCCGACAGCGGAACCACGGCCAGGACCAGAATCACGCGAATCGCCACATACCTGAAGTACGGTCTCATGTGCCCTCCGGAATCATCAAGTGCGCCCCTGGCGCATCGCTGTCCCGAGACTTCTCGACAGGGACTAGCCTCAACTGCGACTGGTGTTCCCGACTCAGTATCCGGGAGGTGGGTCCTGCGTCAGTCCGTCAAGCGGGGTTAGAGTGCAGTAGGTGACGTAGCCCTCCGATTCCCCGCTGGAATAGGCCTCCTCCACGTTGGTCGGCTGTTCGCAGTACTCCACATCGAAAACGGGTTTCCCCAGAGCCTGCCAGTCGGCAAGGCAGTCCAGGTACTCCTGCGTGAGGTCCGGATCCACGGGAACGTCCCCGAGTACATCCCCGGTGTCGGGATCGCCGCCTCCGTCGAACCATATCGCCTCCTGGGCAATAGCGTCGAACACCGCCACGTACTCGGAGTAGGTGCCCATCTCCGAAGCGTTCTGGGCGACGATCACCAGGCCCGGATCCCTCGCGTGAGCGTACTGCTCGATCCACTGGACGTAGGAGATCAGCTCCTCCTCCGCGTCGAGCCCCTGGGCGGCAGCCGCACTGTCCACCGGCCCGAAGTCGTATACCTCCAGCCAGTCCAGGTAGATGCCGTCGTAGCCGTCCTCGATGATCCTGTCGAGGTAGCCGGCAACTATGTCCTGCCACTCGTCGTACCAGAAGAGCACCGGGTAGTTGCCGTCCCAGCCGTCCGGGTCCTCCCCGGCGATCCACTCCGGGTCCCCGACCTGCCAGCCCTGCTGCCAGTAGTACCTGTAGTCCTCCGCCTCCCCCACGTCGATGTAGCATACGACGATCTTCGGGTCGCCCTGTGACCCATCGGTCGAGTGCAGGTATGCGACGTCGCCCGCGCTGTCGTACCACTCCTCACCCGCAAGGCTCCTGGTCTGGTCTATCACCAGCATGTCATAGTGAGACTCCCCCAGGAGCTGCATGTTGCCGCCTTCCGTCTGGTCCTGGAGCTGGTAAGCCCAGAACTCGACTCCGGCCAGTGGACCGGTGGGGTCCTGGCCCGGTCCCGATGGACCGTCATCCATGCAGGAACACGAGAGGGTGACCAGCGCCGCAAGGGAAGCAAACGGAATGAAGGCTGTCCGAGAGCACACGCGCCACCTCCGTCCTGACCGGACCCCGTCTCTCATGGCCGCACCTCCAGCACTTCTTCCCAGTCGGTGAACCCGGCTCCGACAACGTCGAACCAGAGGATCTCGCCGCTGAGTGGATAGAACCTGAACCTGTCAACGATCGGGGCAGTGCGGGGATCCAGACCGGATCCTTCCGCGTGGTGCTCCCTTATCGCGACGTCGACGAAAGACCTCGGGGCGAGAGCATCACGCCCGTCCATGAACTCGACGCAGTAGCGCAGCAGCCCTTCCGTCGCCCATGGATACAGCTCCTCCAGGGAGGCGAGAGTCGCGACGGTCAGGATGGCCTGGCTGACATGGGTCATGCTGGGGAAGGGGTGCGCACGGGCTTCCTCCGGCAGGTGCTCCCAGCAGTAGAGCCCTTCGCCGTAGAAGGCCCGCACCGTGTAGCCGATCTCGACGGAACCGTTCCCCACGAACAGCCAGAGGTCCCTGTCGCTGAGTCTTCTCTCAGAATCGATCGGATCGGTCAGAAGAGCGTAGACACCCTCGCAAAGCTCGAGATCCAGACCCAGGCGGCCGCTGCACTCGCCGGCCAGGGACGCGAACCGGTCGTAGAGCAAGCCGGTCCTCTCGTCATCGGGCTCCAGGGGCAGGACCGCCCTCAACTCCGCAGGCCCCGCATAGCAGTCCATCCAGATGCTGATCTCCCAGTCGTCGCGGCTCACGTCGAGACGAACGGGGACCTCCCACTCTTCGACGCCCTCGTCCACGCTGACCGAGCTGCGCTCGACATCCCAGCCCTCAGGGTACTCGATTCCCGGGAAGTCCCGCAGCGCCATCGGCAGAGGCACGACACCCAGAAGATCGGACAGGTCGGAAGCGGCGGGGTCCGCTCTCAGGCGCCGGGAGCCGCAGCCCACGTAGGTCGCACAGGCATCCGGGAATCTCCAGAGGAGGTTGCAGGCGGCCGAGGCCGCCTCCTCCTCCGACTGGAACGGCCCGGCGAACACCAGCCAGCCGCTGTTGCCCAACAGAGACGGCCAGCTCGGAATCCAGGCCCAGCCGGCATCGGTCAGCAGGATTGCCTCCAGTTCCTCGGCCAGAGCCCTTGCCTCCGCCTCCGAGTAGACTACGTCGCAGGAGGCAACCCAGCCGGGGTCTGGACCCCCGCTTCTCGCGACACCTGACAGGGCGAGCAACACCTGCAGCACACATCTCATCACCGGTACAAGCATCGGCCCTCCCCTCGAGCGAGCCCGAGCGATATTCTAAGCCCTGACACCACCTGCTGGTAGGACCGCCTGCTCCACGGGCGGTTGAGAAGGGACGCAAGGACGATGGAGGGGTGATGGGCAGACCAGGCCGCACATCCGCCTGGAAGGAGCTTCTTGCCCTCAAGGCACGCATCAGGAGCTGCGGCGATTCTGCCGAGCTCTCGCGTCTCCGGAAGCGCGAGATCGGCTTGCTGGCCAAGATGGGCAACCTCCCGGAGGCAGCCCGAAGAGCACGCGCCGCCCTGGAGGATGAGCCTCATGATCCCGTCCTGCTCTCGACGCTGGGCGACGTGCTGGCGAGAAGCGAGGCCTGGACGGAGTCTCTCATGGCCTTCCGGGAAGCCGCCGGATCGGCGCGGGAGCTGGGCGACGAGAACAGGTCCGAGCGGATCCTGCTCGGTCCCGTCTACAGGATAGCCGAAGCCCTGGTCCTGTACGATGTCTGCCGGCAGGTGGCGGAGAGCTCCGGAGCGGAACTGGCGCATGCCCTGCGCAGGAGGTTGGCAAGGCTCTCGCGAGGAGCTCCACCTCGAGGCCTCCATGTCCCGGAGACGGGCCTGGCTTCCTGGATCTGGTGCCTCGAGGACTGCTGGGCCGGGTCGAGCAGGCTGCCGGATCTGCTCGATATCGCTGGCGAGTGGCCTCCCTCCGAGCCGGAATGGCGCTGGCGCGTCATTGCCGAGGGTTGGCGCGTGTCGATCGGCGCGGGGCTTCCATCGGGCAGATGGAAAAGACTGGCAAGGGATACGCAGGAGCCGGTCCTCGACCCGCGCTTCAGGGCCGAGAGGTCGGAGATCCTGAGGTAGCTCTCACCGGAAGCTCGCCGGCAATCAGCCTCAGCCAGGCGAGCCTCCTGGCCAGGCTGGGAGGGCACGCAGCGCCGGCATCCGGCTGGAGCGGGAACTGCCTCCGGATCTCCGTCAGCATGCCGGCATCCCACATGCTCTCGATGAGTCCCAGGCGCACCTCGTCCGAGGAAGGTGCGAGCTCGAGTGCTTCCCGGAACAGGCTGACCGACTCATGGTAGCGACCCGCCGCGCGTGCGACCCGCGCCATGGTCACGAGTGCAAACGGGGTCCTGCCGTTCTCGAGCGCCTGCCCGGCCCGTCTCTCGGCCTCCGCCATCTCACCGGAGACAAGGGATATCATCGCCCCGCAGCACCAGACCCAGGTCACGGACGTGCTGTCACCCCGCAGTGCCAGCCGTGCCAGAGAATCGCCTGCGCCAGCCTCGCCCGAGGCCCAGGCCGCCGAAGCCAGCATCATCAGCCGCTCCTCCTCCGGAACGGGCTCCGTCCTGAGCCCAACCGCCCAGGGGGGCACCCAGGGCGGCGGTCCCGCGAAGACGGGCGTGCCATGAGGATCTGCCACGTGCTCGCACCAGGCCGCGAGCGCCCAGGCGAACTCCCCTGCCGGGAGACCCGAAAGCGTCTGAGACAGCCCGGACAGATCCCCGGATCTGGCCTGGTGCTGAGCGAGCAACGACCGCGGAAGGCCCGGACCGACCCCCTCCGGCGAGCCTTCGAGCGCACTCCGGAGCTGCTCTCTGACCGGGGCAGTCCCGATCGTCCCCGCAGCAGCCAGAGCTTCCTCGTACCTGCCCAGCCTGCTGTACAGAACGCAGAGCAGCATCGTGGGAACATCGGCCGCTTGATCCGTCCCGGCGGCCCTCTCCAGCTCCTCGAGAGCCGCTCCGGGAATGAGGTAGAGCGGTTTCTCCAGGAGGGTCTCGGGCTCCAGCGGGTCATAGAGCTGGAACGCCTCCTGCTGCAGGCCGCACTCCGATACCACATCGTCCCTGGCGTAGGCGACGGTCAGGCGATCCATGTAGACGGGGCGCCAGTCGGGGAGGATCGAGACCAGGAAGGCAACGGAGCCCCGGGCATCG
>JAFGKQ010000169.1 GCA_016928495.1 Candidatus Fermentibacterales bacterium | reverse complement strand
GGGAGGCGATCTCGGGGACCTGGGGGTCGAACCGGAACAGCAGACCGAACAGAGCGGCAACGGCAAGGGCGGAGAGCAGTCTTGTGGCGTTCTCCCGAAGGGCCCTGCCCGCCAGCTCGAGGTCTCCCAGTGTCGTCGCGAGAGCGAGCGCCACGTTCGGTCCAAGGAGAGGAGCTATTACCATGGCTCCTATGATGATGGCAATGCTATCGCGCGACAGGCCGACGGCTGCGACCACTGCGGAGAGCATCGAGAGGACTATGCTGGTCCAGGAGGTCTGCGTCGTCTCCGACACGTCGGAGTAGATCTCGTCCCGGCTCACCCTGAGGACCTGCTTCGCTTTCCTGTCCTCCACCGGGGCCGTCTTCTTCTCCTCGGGCCCGTGCCTCGGTATCGAAGCCTCTACCGGAAGGCTTATGACCCTGAACCGGTCGAGCGTCGAGAGAACGGACTCGAGCGCGTCGGTCACAGCCTCGCTGCCGTCTGCTTCCACGAGCACGTGAAGCTGGGCGTGGCCGTCGGCAAGCTCCTCGTGCCAGACCTCGATGGTCTCGTGCTCGTCGAGAACGGACCGCGCCAGGCCCAGCCTCGAGGCGGGGATGAACACCTCCACCAGCCTCAGCGACACCGGGCCACCTCTGCCGCTCCTGGTACCTGCCCGTCAGCCTTCACTCGGCAAGCCCCCGTTCCTTCAGGAAAGCTGCGAGGCTTCTCCCGACGAGCTCCGCACCGGCTTCCGTGAAGTGCATCGCATCGTAGAAGTAGTCCTCGCTGTGGGGGACCACCGCAGCCAGGTCCAGGCAGGGAACGTCCTGCTCGGCACAGACCGCGAGCAGCTCCAGGTTGAAGACGTCGAGGATCCTCCAGACCGTCGCGGCGGACATCCTGCGGGCTCCGGACTCCTCCCAGTAGTAGCTGGCCTGGACTCCACGCCAGTACTCGGTGTCCTCCCAGCGAGAGGGCTGAGTCATGAAGACGGTGGTGACGCCGGCTTGCCTCCCCAGCTCGATGATCGTCAGGATGTTCTCGCGGTACTGGTCGAGGCTGGTGCAGAGCTCCGTGATGTCTTCGGGCACCTCCAGCTCCTCGCCCCGAAGAGGCAGAGGCTCGTAGGGAGCGAGGTTCTCGGTCATCATGTGCTCCCCGCCGAATGTCCCGCGCATCCAGAGCCATACCACCTGAGCGAGCCTGCTGCTCGCAAGGATGCGATGGGGCAGCCCGGAGCTCTCGGCGCTCCTTATCCCCTCCGCGCCTCCCTCGCCCCTGGTGGAGTAGACGACGTCGTTGGTGCCGACCAGGAGAACGACGATATCGGGGCTGATGACGGGGATGATGTCCCGCATGAACAGGACGTGACCTCTGGTCGAGTGACCGGACAGGCCCCCGTTGCCTACCCAGGTGTCGGGGCGTTGACCGCGGAGCTCCCGCTGGAGAACCGCGGACCAGGTCCTGGAGTCATCCATGTAGTAGCAGTGGGTCGTGCTGCCGCCTACGGTCACGATGGTCAGCCAGTCGTCCCACTCCTCCAGCGGAGGCTCCTCGCCGCGAAGGCCCCAGGCGTTCGTCGTATGGATGGCCCTGGAGGACATCCCGGGCAGGTCCACGTCCAGCACGAGCCGCTGATATGGACGCAGCTCGATCGATGAGTGGAAGACGCTCCCTGGCATCAGCGCACGCAGCGTGACCTCCAGACCTGCCAGGCCAAGGACCATGGCTACGCCGAGCACGGTGACCCTTTCCAGCAGGGCACGCCTTCTCTGCCGCTCCAGAGAGACCGGAACGCACATCACGAAGCCGGCGTAGAGCACGAGCAACCCTCGAAGGAAGCCGCCGTTGCCGGCTATGGCAGCGAAACCCGGACCCGCGAGGGCCAGGAATGCAACCGGCATCCAGCCGCAGAGGACTCCTATCTCCAGGATGCCGGGCAGCCTGCCCAGGCCAGAGATGAGCCCGGCCAGAGCCTCGAAGGCCCTCCCGAACCTGGCCAGGAAGGCCGCCAGGACAGCCGCGAGAGAGACGGCATACAGGCCGAGCGGCAGGGCAAGCCTGAGGGAGTACCTCCCGGCAACCGCCGGCCGGTCGCTCCTGGAGCCCAGAAGGGCCAGCAGGACCACGATGGCGCCCGACAGCAGGAGCGCCACCGTAACGGTCCTGACCGCCCTGGAGCTCATGGGAGCCCGTCAGAGGAGGTTGCTGGCCAGCTCCGCAAGCCTGCTCCTCTCGCCCTTGACCAGGTTGACGTGACCGCTGATCTCCTGCCCCTTCATCTTGTCCACGAGGTAGGTGAGCCCGTTCGACTGGCTGTCGAGATAGGGAGTGTCTATCTGGTATATGTCGCCCGTGAAGACGATCTTGGTTCCCTCACCGGCTCTGGTGATTATCGTCTTGACCTCGTGCGGCGTGAGGTTCTGGGCCTCGTCCACGATGAAGAAGATCCTGTCGAGGCTGCGTCCGCGGATGTAGGCCAGAGGAGCGATGTAGAGCTTCTCGGTATCCAGCATCTCGTCGATCCTGCGGCTCTCGGCTCCCCCGTTGGGATGGGCGTGCCTGATGACTGCGAGGTTGTCCCACAGAGGCTGCATGTAGGGATCGAGCTTGCTCTTCACGTCTCCCGGCAGGTACCCCAGGTCCCTGTTGCCCAGGGGCACGACGGGACGCGCCAGGTAGACCTGCCGGTAGCTTCTGCGCTGCTCGAGCGCGGCGGCCAGCGCCAGCAGGGTCTTTCCCGTTCCGGCCTTCCCGGTCAGGGTTACCAGTTGCAGGGATGGCCTGAGAAGGGCGTCCATGGCGAAGGTCTGCTCGGCGTTCCTGGGGTCTATGCCACAGGACCTGTTCTTCTGGACCCTCTGGAAGGCCGAGGCCTCGGAGTCGAACCTCGCCAGAGCGCTCAGGCTGCCGTTGCGCACGATGAAGTACTGGTTGGCAACGGGAGGGTCCCCGGCCCGGATGGCATCGCCCGGAACCTCGAACGGGTCCTCGTAGAACCTGCCTATGAGCTCTGTGTCCGCGTCCTCGATCACCCTGCTTCCGGTGTAGAGGTCCTCGACATTGGCGATCTTGCCCGTCTCGTAGTCCTCGGAGACTATTCCGAGGGACTTGGCCTTCATCCGGAGGTTGATGTCCTTGGTGATGAGAACGACTTCCCTGCCGCTGTTACGCTCCCTGAGCTGGATCGCCAGGGCCAGGATGCGGTGGTCGGGCTTGTCGTGGATGAAGGCTCTCTCGACGAAGTCGGAATCCGG
>JAFGKQ010000168.1 GCA_016928495.1 Candidatus Fermentibacterales bacterium | reverse complement strand
GACCGTGTTGTCCCCGGTGCAGATGATGGCAACGGTGTTGTCCCCCGACTCCGCGACGTAGACGTGATCGTCACCCGGAAGGGCCGCAACGCCGATAGGGGCGGAGCCCACAGCTATCGTCGCCACGACCGTGTGGTCGGAAGTCCTCAGAACCGAGACGGTGTTGTCGAAGCTGTTGGTGACGTAGACGTACTCCCCGTTCGGCATGACCGCCGCGCAGCGAGGGCCGAACCCGACCGGAGTGTCTGCCACTATGCCGTTGTCGCTCGTATCGATGACCAGGACGTTGTCGCTTCCGTGGTTGACGACGTAGACGTAGTCACCGTCCGGCGTGCAGACCACGCCATCGGGCTCGCAACCCACCCCGATGGCATCGACAATCGAGTTGCTGGCCGTCTCTACCACCACGACCTCGTCGCTGCCCGAGCTCGACACGTAGGCGTATTGCCCGTTGGGAAGGACAGTTACATCACAAGGATCGCTGAACCCGGCTATGACCCTGTGGACGGTGTTGGTAGAGGTCCGCACCACGGTGAGGTCATCGCTGTAGCGTCCGGTGACGTAGACGTAGTTGCCGTCGGGAGTGGAATCCATGCCCCTGGAGTAGTTCCCGAGAGGGATCTCGGCAACGGTCTGGCCCTCGGCCATTCCGTAGACGATCACGCCCTCGCTGCCGTCGTGGCTGACGTAGACGTACTGCCCGTCGGGAAGCACGCACACCCCGAACGGGGGCTGGCTGCTTCCGGCTATGTAGGCCAGCACCCTGTCGGGATAGCCCGACCCGGAGCCCGGCCCTGCAGTGTCGCAGGATGCCAGCACCAGGATCAGCACCGTGAGCACGGGGAGACTGGATCTCATGCCGGTTCCCTTCAGAAGACGGCCCTGCGGAACCCACCAGCGCAACGGACGGCGAAACGTATACTAATCCGGCCCGGGGTCCGGAGCCACCCGCTGAGGCGCCGCGTCATTCCCTGGAATGGAGTCCTGACCTGTTGCCTTCGGAGTCCTCCAGGAAGCCGACGAAGCCATAGCGACCGATGCCGGTCCTTTCCAGAAGCACCTTCCCTCCCGCCTCCGCGACCTTCTCCAGCGTTTCCCCGATGTCGGGGCATGTGAAGTAGATGACTACGCCGGAAAGCGATGGCTCGTAGCCCTGCGCCATGACCAGGGCCCCGGCGCAACCGGGCTCGCCAGGCCTGGAGGGGAACCATGCCATCCTCTCTTCCCCCATCTCGTGCATGTCCAGCGGAAGACCCAGTACCCGCTCGTAGAAACCCACTGCCCTGTCCATGTCAGTGACCGGGATCTCGAACCAGCCCAATGGGTTGTGCTCAGCAGACATCGCTGCCCCTCTCGCTGTCAGTTGTTCCAGTCGTAGAGGACCGGAACGGTGTCCAGGAGCCCGTTGATCGAGACACCGGCCAGAGGCGTCCATGCCTGGACGAAGCTGCCACGGTTCGCGTCGCCGCCGCCGAGCAGTAGCCAGCCTCTCTCGATTCTGCCCAGCACCCTCGCGATCGCTCCGGGTGAGAGGGTACAGAAGACGACGGCGGACGACTCCGGCATTTCGTAGAGGCGGAGGGAGTCGTGGCACATGCAGTAGGTGGCCCGTGGCGAGGGGGCCCATACGAAGGGAAGGTCATCCAGGGATCCCGAGGCCTCGACGGGCGAGCCGGGCGGGATCCACCTCAGTCTCAGCTCCCCGACGTTGTCGGCCTGCGCGACTCCGGGATCGAGTCCCAGCCAGCCATCGTGGGTCGCAGCCACCAGGAGGACCGACTCTCCCGGCGAGAGCAGCCCGAACGGATCGGACTCCTCGCCCGGGCGCATGTAGACCCGGGTCTCCCCCAGAGCCGTGGCGGGCATACCGTCGAACTGGCCCTGGAGCGATGACGAGAGCAGGGGCGCCGAGAGAGAAAGAAGCCCCTGGGCCAGCGCCGCTGCTATCTGCACGGAGAGAGGCATCATCGTCATGTCCTCCGTTTCAGCCTTGCGATCTCCTTCGGGTAGCGGACCGACCCGGTCTTCTCGTAGAGGGCCTCCAGGGCCTCCAGGGCCCCTCTCCTGTGAGGCTCCTTCCCGCTCAGCTCGAAACGGGCCGTCACGAGCTCAGCCGTTCGCTCCGGGTGGTCGCTCTGCTCGATCATCGCCTCGAGCGCCTTCAGGGCCCCCGCTCGGTCCTTCCGGGCCCGGAGCCTCACGAGAACCAGCCGCGAAGACCACTCGGCCGACTCGCAGGGAGTCTCACGGGAGGCCTCGAGTGCCTCCGTCGCGTATGCCTCCGCTTCCCCTGCGCGTCCCAGCTCCAGCGATGCCGAGGCCAGTCCGGCCAGCTTGTCCACGAGCTCCGGACCATCTCCTACCTCCCGTGCGATGGCCAGGCCCTCCGAGAGTAGACCGACCACCGCCTCGTGGTTCCCCAGGAAGGTCTCGAGACTGGCCAGAGAGCCCAGGAAGTAGAGAACATCGGTGGTAGACCTGATCTCCCTCGCATGCCGCAGGCCCTTCTCGAGGAGCTCCCGCGACTCCTCCACCCTTCCCCTCTCCATCCTGATCCAGCCGCAGAACCGCAGGGCCGCCAGCCATTGGCTGGCGTCGCCGAGCTCCTCGGCCAGCTTCAGCATCTCCTCGTAGTTGCGCTCGGCCTTCTCGTAGTCCAGCAGCTTGCCGTAGACGTTGCCGATGCTCCCCAGCATCCTGCAGATCTCCACCCTGGAGCCGGTGGCACGCGCTATCTCCATGTATTCCCCGTAGTATTCGAGGGCCTCTTCGTACTCCTCCCCGTAGAAGTGGGACAGGCCGATGTTGCCCAGGGCGAACAGCATGGCGACCTTGTCGTCCATCTCCCTGGCTATTCGCAGCTTCTCGCGCTGGCAATCCAGAGCCCTGTCCCGATCACCGCGCTCCGCGAGAACGGACCCTATACTGCCGATGGCCAGACCCATCGTCCTGCGATCTCCGATCTTCCTTGCGGTCTCGAGCGCGGTCTCGAACGCCTTCAGCCCCTTCTCGCGGAGTCCCGTGTAGTAGTTGATGACGCCGATGTTGTAGCCAGCGGTGCACATGGCCTTCAGGTCGCCCGACTCCTCTGCCATTGCCGCGTACTGCTGGAGGGCCTCCAGAGCCTGGTCGTACTCGCCACGGAAGGTGTGTACCCTGCCGATGCTGTTGAGAGAAGAACCGATCAGCGACCGGTCCCCGGCCCTCTCCGCCGCCTTCTTCGCCTTCCGGAGCACTCTCATCCCGCCCTCGTAGTCACCCTCGTTGACCGTGAGCGTGGAGAGCTCGATGAGCGCCTCGGCCTTCCTGACCTGATCCCTCAGCCTTCCTGCCTCCGTTGCCGCCGTGGTCAGAAGCTGCCTCGCCTCCGCCGTCTGGCCCATGGATGTGAGAAGGCTGCCGAGACGGATCAGGCACCTGACCTCCAGGGCCCTCTGACCCCGCATCCCGCTCGACTCCAGAGTGTCTCTGGCGAGCTTCTCCGCGCGCTTCCAGTCCCCCGTCCTCTGCAGCAGCCCCAGCATCCTGCAGGCAAGCTCGTTGCGTCTCCTCGAGCCCTCTGCGTAGTGATCCCGCAGCTTGCCGAGCAGCTCCAGTGCGTGGTCGTTGCGGTAGGCGCTCTCGGCATGGTCCGCCGCAAGGACAAGATAGCGCCGCGCCTTGCCGGCCACTCCAGCCCGATCGAAGTGGAACGCGATGTCGGCGAGCATGCCGGGCTCATCGGCGAAGAGGTCCTCGAGAGCCTCCGCCGCAAGCCTGTGAAGCCTCCTGACTCGCCTGCCGAGCTGCATGTCGTAGGCGGCCTCTCTCATCAGGTCGTGCCGGAAGATGAACAGCATCTCGCTCAGGGGCGCCCAGATCGACAACAGGTCGACCGACTCGACCATCGGACGGACGTCCCTGCCCCTCAGCATCAGCGAGAGCACCCTGATGTTGAACTCCCGGCCAAGAACCGATGCAGTCTGCACGAGATCCCGCAACCTGGCGGAGAGCCTGTCAAGCCTGGCTATCAGAAGGGCCTTCACTCCGGTCGGCACGCCTTCTGCCGGCCCGGTCAGAGCCGCTTGCCAGTCCCTGAGGCCGATCAGCCCGCCCTCGCGCAGGTGAAGGCAGAACTGCCTGATGTAGAAGGGATTTCCCCCACACCTCTCCTCGATCAGGCCTGCCAGCCCGGAGTCGGGAGGACCTCCGAGCACCTCCGATTCCAGCTCGAGCGCCGCCTCGGCCCTGAGGTCCCCCAGCAGCAGGGATTCCCGCCTGATCCCTTCGTCCAGCTCGAGCGCGGGCCGTGACCCGTCGTCGAGGATCCTGGCGGTGGCGATCACCAGCAACGGGAGCCGCTCGACGTTCCTGGTCAGGGCACGCAAGGCCTTCAGTGTATCGCTGTCCGCCCACTGAAGGTCCTCCAGCACGATCACCACTGGCTGCAGCAGGCTGAGGCCCCTGACCAGCTCCTTCAGCGCGAGCAGGGTGTTCTCGAACCTCGTTCTCGCGCCCAGGCTCTCGTAGAGCGAGCCGGGCCAGGACAGCCCGATCAGGGCACCGAGCACGCTACGCAGCCTCTCCAGCTCCTCGGCCGCCCGTCTCCCGTCCTGATCCTCGAGGCCGCGAAGCCGCGCAACGATGGCTTCGAGACCGGCATCGAAAGCTCGTATTGCGTCCTCACGGCTCTGGTCCGGAGCCTGGCCGAACAGCCCTCTCAGGAAGGCGGTGAACGGATTCAGGCTCTTGCGCAGGATGTCGTCGCACTCCATCAGTGCGATCAGGCAACGATCCCGGAACGGCTCGAGAGCGCGGTCGACCAGCAGCGACTTGCCCGCTCCCGCCTCCCCGTAGACGTACCGGACCCCTCCGGAGGAGCCGTCGTCCAGGATCCCCCGGATCGCAGCCCGAAGCTGCCGGAGCTCCCTCTTGCGACCGACCATGCCCGTGTCGAACAGAACCGCGCGGCCACCGGCCAGTCTCCGCTCGAGCTTCATCGTGGGGACGGGAGACCTCTTGCCTCTGAGTCGAAGCCGGGGACCCGCAGACAGCTCGAACCCGCTCTCCAGTGCGCCCGCGGCGGACCCGGAGACCAGCACGCTGCCCCACTCGGCCTGGCAGGCGATCCTGGCAGCGGTGTTGACCGTGTCGCCCAGGGCCGTGTAGCTGCAGCGGCCGCGATTGCCAACGAACCCTGCGAAGGCGACTCCCTGGGTGATCGCCATCCTGCAGCCCGTGCTCGACCCGTCCCGGACCGCGAGGGCGAACCCTGCAGCCCTGGAGACCTGGTGCTCGTACGACGAGGGCGCCCCGAAGAGCACGAGGAAGAGAGGGCCCTTCTCCTCGAAGTAGAGCCCAGTCACGCAACCCCCGAAGCTCTCCGCTGCCCCGAGCACGATGTCCGCGAAGCGCGCCAGATCCTCGTGCCCGCCCGGCTCCTCGAAGCTGATGAAGACAGGCAGGACATCCCTGAACTCGCCTCCCGGCGGGCTCGAGAGCACGACCTCCGGGGCGAACAGCCTGGCGATCGAGCGTGAGACGCGCACCTCCCCGGCCCGGTCCGGCTTGCTTCCGGGCGGGCGGGTGGCGTCAGGTAGATGGGATGCGCTGACTGGAGCCGCGACAGCCGAGCGGGCGCACTCCGCCACCGGGTCTCCGCGGAAGTAGTAGCACCTGCGTCCCCGGGAGCCGAGAATTCCCCATTCGACCTGCCCCTCGGATACTCCCGTCCTCACGGCTATCTCGAACTCCCCCAGCTCGGTGGCATGGCTCGATCTGGCCCCCATGGCACCGCAGAGGGCCGCCGCCAGCGCCTTGGCAGTCTGAGTCGTGCCCCCCGGCAGGAGCACCATGAAGGAGTCTCCCCCGAAGCTCGAGATGAAGCCCCCCGACTGGCGGATCCTCGAAACGGCCGGGGCGAAAACGCTGTTGATGATGCCGGAGAGCACCTCGGCACCCTTCTTGCCATGAGCCATCAGCCGCTCCGTCATCGAGGTGAAGCCCGACACATCCACGAAGACCGAGCTTCCGGAGAAGCTCCCGCGGGCTCTCCCCTCGCGGGCCATGGCGGCTATGAAGCGCGGTATGACATTGAGCAGGTCGTCACCTCCATCCTGCCCGATGATCATCGATGAGCGGGGATGAGGTTCAGTGTCAACTCGGGCTGCCGTAACCTGCGTGACACGGGACGGGCCGGCACCCGTCCCGGTCTGTGTCCGGGCCCGGCAGACCGGCTCATACCGGGCCATGTACTCTAACACGACCAGGGCTGCCGGCATCAGGCTGACCACCGCCTCTCACCTGGCGCTCGACCTCTCCACCGCCCTTCTCCCCGCCACCCTCGGCAGGATCAAGCTGGGGCTTCCCTGGCCGGGCTGGCCGTCGGTCGGCTGGGCGGAGTCCATCCGCATGGCGGCCAATTGCCTTCGAGCCTCCCGGGCACGCCTGTCCGGCGGAAGGGCTCACTGTCCCTGGTGCTCCTGCCATCCGGTACGCAGGGGAACCGGGCGGGTCGCCGCCCTTCCGGACCAGGCCGCCTGCATTGGACGATCACGAGCGGGTTTCGTAGTTTCCATTGCACTGCATCGGAAATGGTGGTTGCATGGGACTGGTCTTCTTCCTCACCGGAACGGAAGATCCCGCAGAGCGACGGGAAACGGACCCCGCAGCCGCCGACAGCCTTCTCACACTTCACGACCAGGTAGTGGGCACCGCCATATCCGACTTCGGCGGGCGTGTGGCAAGGAGCCTCCCGGAGGGCGTCTTCGCCGTCTTTCCCCCGGATGCCGACTGGCCGGGATGCGCGATCGAGATCCAGAAGAGGGTCTGCTCTCCCGACACGATGCCCGATGGGCCACTACCAGTCAGGATCGCGATACACGCCGGCTCCGCTCTGGAGCGGGGAGGAGAGATCTTCGGCAGGGTAGTCGACCGTGCCCGGAGAATCCTGGATACCGCCTCTGCCGGTCAGATAGTCCTGTCCAGGGAGGCTGCGGAGCTGTGCTCCGTTCCGGAAGGAGCGAGTCTCCGCGACCTCGGTGTCCAGAGGCTGAAGGACCTGGGAGAGCCGGAAAGGCTATATGACCTCATAGGCCCGGACACGCCGGTCACCGACTTCCCGCCCATCTGCACCCTGGCGGATCTGCCCAACAACCTCCCGACGCAGCTCACGCCATTCATCGGCCGCACGGAGGAGCTGACGAAGCTGACCGACCTGCTGGCCGACCCCGGGAAGAAGCTGGTGACGCTGGTCGGCCGGGGGGGCAGCGGCAAGTCGAGGCTGGCTCTCCAGGCCGCCGCGGAAGCCTCCGACGACTTCCCTGACGGCGTCTGGTTCGTGCCACTCGAGACCTCGGAGAACACCGATCAGATGGTGGGCGCGATAGCCGACAGCATCGGCTACGCCTTCCGCTCGAGCGACATGGTGAACGAGCTCCTGGAGCACATCGGCCGCTGGGCCACGCTGATAGTCCTGGACAGCTACGATCATCTCACCACCTTATCGGCCGGCGTTCCCCGCGAGATCCTGATGGGGGCGTCCCGCGCGAAGATCCTCATCACATCCAGGGAGCGGCTTCGCGTGAGGGGAGAGCAGGTTGTCGAGGTCGGCGGAATGCAGTTCACCGACTCGGGCACGCTCGAGGACATGAAGTCCGACGCCGTCCGCCTGTTCCTCGAGACCGCCTCGAAGGTGACCGCGGACCCCATGGACTCGCCCGCGGAGGTCTCGGCGATAGTCGGGGTCTGCTCAGCTCTCCGGGGCCTGCCCCTGGCGATCGAGCTGACCTCTTCCTGGACCCGTCACATGGGCATCAAGGAGATACTGTCGAAGATCACGGAGCCCGGCTTCCTGCGAGGCGAGGCCGCGACGGAGCCGCACGGCCAGGCGGGCATCTCGGCGGTTCTCGACTACTCCTGGAGGTTCCTGCCGGAGGACGAGAAGATCGCCTTCGAGAGCGTGTCGGTCTTCAGGGGCATGTTCGACAAGCTGGCCGCGAAAGCCGTGGCAGACGCCCGGTTCGGCCAACTCGTGGCCCTGGTTGACAAGTCCCTGGTCCAGCAGACCGGCACCGGCAGGTTCGTGATGCACCCCCTCGTGCGTCAGCACGGCAGGACAAAGCTCGAAGCACACCCCCAGCGCAGGCTCGAGGTCGAGAGGAGACACTCCGAGTACTATCTCGGGCTCCTCGCCGCGAGAGAGCCGGAGCTCCTCCAGGGGGAGAGGAGCACTGCAGTGATAGGACTGGAGCGCGAGCTCCAGAACATCGAGCTGGCATGGACGAGCGCCGCGGAGAGGTCCGATTGG
>JAFGKQ010000167.1 GCA_016928495.1 Candidatus Fermentibacterales bacterium | reverse complement strand
CGTGGTCGCTCTCGAGCAGGATCCTGTCGGGGGGGACGCGGGTCCTGAACTTGGTGTGCCTCGCGACCTGCGAGTGCACGGAGAAGTAGCAGCCCAGGTCCACGGCGCGGGAGGTCTCGGCGGCGCCGCCGGTCCACCAGTGCATCACGGGGGCCGCGATCGGCGTCCTCGTCAGCTCCTCGAGCACCATCCCGGTCGCCTGGTAGCTGTGGATGCTGACGAACCGGGGTATGTCCGAGAGCACCTCGAGCGCCTGGCGGAAGCACGAGAGCTGCATGTCCACCGGTACCTTCGATCCGGTGTCCAGGCCTATCTCCCCCGCGATGGCAGACCGCTCCAGGAGATCCCTGAAGCGCTCCCGGTCGAACCCCCTCTGGGCCAGGATCTCCCGGGGATGGCAGCCGGCTCCCCACACGATCATCGGCTCCCTGCGGAGAACCGCGTCCCTGGCCTCGTCCAGGGACTGGGTCATGGCCAGGACCGCGCCGGTGCCCCCCAGCTCCGCCGCCGGCCGCCTGTGGTCGATGTGGGCATGCGCGTCGAGAGAGGGAAGGCTCCTCGGCGCAGCTTCCGGGGCCGGCTCAAGCGTGATGCTCATCCCTCCGAACCCTCCGTGTCCGGGCCGTTCCGAGAACGGACCGGATGAAATCCCCCTTGGAGCTGGTGTATGCCTCCCTGTCCAGGGGGTAGGCCTGCATCAGGCTCCTCTTGAGGAAGTCGTAGCTGTCTCTGACCCTCTCGTCCCTTCTCAGCGTGTCCCTGAACAGGAGGTAGTCCTCCCACTGGCTGCCCAGGTGCTCCACCACGTGGAGGTGCACCGTCCTGACGCCGGGACCGGACTCCCTGACGAACAGATGGCCGCCGGCGTCGCCCCAGTCCCCGCGGTAGGCGAAGCCCAGCGGAGCGAGCAGTGGCTCGAGCTGCGTCGCGGACGCCCGATCGCGCACCCCTGCCGCGATGTCCAGGATCGGCTTTGCCACAAGGCCCTCGACGGCCGTGCTTCCCACGTGCTCGACCTCCACGATCAGGCCGCCAGTCGCGCGCATGACCTCCCCGCAGAGGTGCTCCGCCAGGGCCCTCCACTCCGGCCGGTGCTCCGCCAGCTCCACCCGTCGCCTGTCGAGTCCCAGCACGGACCGGTCCGTCATTCCAACCCTTCCGGGCACCGGGGGTCCGCCTCGCCCGCCTCTGCCGCCAAGACAGCACGCCTTCTCCTCACCGCTACCAGAAGCGCCGCCAGCGGGACCAGCAGCGCCAGGGCCATGAGGCAGAGCATTCCGAGGGGAGGGAGGTCCACACCCGTGAGAGACAGGACGCTGAAAGCCACCAGGACCGAGCCGATCGACACGCAGGCGACCCAGAGGAGACGCAGGGGGCCGTGGAGGGAGGCCATGAGCGGCGCTCCACTGAGAAGGGACAGGCCTCCACAGAGGACGAACAGCGCCGATCCCAGCTCCTGCCCCGGGACCACCCTGGGGCTCAGGAACAGGCTGCCGATCACCAGGAAGACCATGAACAGGATGCCGGAGAGGCTGGCGATGCGGCCCTCGGACCGCCTGGGGAACGGGCTCTCCTCCCGCCGCTCGCGCGGCCTCAGGAGAAGCCCGCCCAGTGCCATGCAGAACAGGATGAAGATGCCGGAAGGGCTCTTCCAGTCGAAGAGGAGCCAGGCGACCATGACCCCTGCGAAGGCACCCAGGAGGAAGCCCGGCATGTCTCGATGCCTGGACGCCATGGCAAACGGTCCTTCCCATGGGCACCGCCGGTGCCCACTCTTCTGGCCTGCCACACCGCGGTGCCGGCAGGCCCACGATCGCTAAGCCCGGGCCTCCAGTCAACTGGCAGGTCGCGGGATCGTTGACCGCCGGCCGGCATGCGGCTTATTCTGCCCCGGGCTTCACAAGGCATGGAGGTAGGTCTGCCATGATAGGACGTTCGCGCGGATTCGCCGTCGCCATCGGGATGCTCGCCGCCGCTGCCTTGGCCATCCCGGGACCGGCCGCAGCACAGCAGGTGTTCACCGACGTGACGGCGGCAATGGGCATCAGCGGCCAGACCGGCCTGGGCCACTCGGTGGGCTGGTGTGACATCGACAACGACGGGGATCAGGACGTCGCCTTCTCCAACCAGGACGGAAGCGGCTTCTGGCTCTACAGGAACGACGAGAGCTGCTTCACGAACGTCACTTCCTCATCGGGGCTCGGGGGGCTGGGCGCGTCCCGCATCCTGTGGGGCGAGGTCACGGGCGACGAGTGCTCTGACCTGATCCTGGACACCGGGTCCTCCCAGGCGCTCTACGAGAACGACGGCGACGGCACGTTCACCAACGCGACCGGCGGCAGCGGGCTCACGGGCTCGCCCGTGTGCCTTGCCGACTTCGACAACGACGGGGAGGCCGACGTACTGACGCTGACGAGCTCCGGCTGCAGCGTGCTCTACAACTCCGGGAGCGGCGTGTTCACCCAGCAGGCCATCGCCAGCGGGACCTGGCTGTGCGGGGTGTGTCTGGACTACGATCACGACAACGACCAGGACGTCTACCTCGGCACCTACGGCAGCAGCGACCCCAACGCGCTCCTCAGGAACGACGGCGCGAGCTTCACGGACGTGACCGTCTCTGCAGGGGTGACCTGGAACGGCAGCACCATGGGCATCACAGCCGGGGACTACAACAACGACGGCTGGGACGACCTCTACCTCGGCAACTACTCCAGCCCCGGCTGCAAGCTGTTCGAGAACGACGGGGACGGGACCTTCACGGACGTGACGGTCGCCGCCGGGGTCCAGGGCCACACGGACACCAGGACCGTGGCCTTCACCGACTACAACAACGACGGATACCTGGACATCTTCGTCTCGCACCACGACTTCTATGTCTACAGCAACATCATGTGGCGCAACAACGGCAACGGCACCTTCACCGACGTGGGCGAGGAGCTCCACCTGTCCGGGCAGATGATAGGGGACTACTTCGGGACCGCCTGGGGCGACTTCAACTTCGACGGAGACATAGACCTGTTCGCCGTCGGCCACATAGACAAGTACGTGCTGTTCAGGAACGACCAGAGCGAGACGCTGCCGTCCAACTACCTCACGCTCGAGCTGCAGGGGACCGTCTCGAACTACGACGGCATAGGGGCGCGGGTGACAGCGCAGGTGGGCTCGGCCACTCTCTCGCGCACGGTGAGAGCGGGCGAGGGCTACCACGACTTCCACAGCTTCCCCCTCGAGCTGGGGCTCTACAGCGCCGGGACGGTCGGCTCCATCGAGATCAGGTGGCCCAGCGGGATCGTGGACGACTACTCGGGCATCTCCGCCAATCAGTACCTCTACGCGGTGGAGGGCGAGGGTCTGTATACCGGCGTGGAGGGGGCCCCGTCCGCGCCGGTGACGAGCCTCCCGGCGCTGGCGTGCTCTCCCAATCCTGCCCGCTCGCAGGTCGTGATCACCCTGTCCGGCCCTGCAGGCTCCCCGGTCGAAGCCGCCGTCTTCGACCTCTCCGGCCGGCTGGCGAGGAGGCTGTTCGACGGCTTCTACGAGAGCGCTGCGACGAGCCTGTGCTGGGACTGCAGGGATGATGGGGGTGAGATGCTGCCTTCGGGGGTATACCTCATCAGGTCCGTCTCTCCCGCCGGGTGCTCGGGCGCGCTGCTGACGCTCGTCAGGTAGGCCGCGAGCGCAGGGGCAGGGTCAGGTCAGCCGCCGCCTCACCCCGCGGGCGAGCTCCAGGAACCCCTCAGGGCAGCCCTCGTAGGCCCTGTCGTCCGTCGGGAAGTAGAGGCCCAGCCTCCTGCGGAACTCGAGGGGCTTCGCCCTTGTCTCCTCCCAGAGCCTCTGCAGCAGGCGGAGCACCCGCTCGCCGTACCTGCGCTCCAGCTCGACGGCTAGGTCGACCTCGTAGCCCATGAAGACGTCCCGGCCCTCCAGCCTCACGAAGTGGGGATGCCGGAAGGCGAAGCGAAGGTACTCATCCAGCAGCTCCGGAGCGCTCCGGTCCGTGTTCCAGATGATCGTCCAGAGGAGGTGCTCGAGGACGACCAGTCTCTCCGATTCCCCACTGTGGGCGAGCCTCAGCCGGTTGGCCCTTCTTATCGTCTCTTCGGAAGAAGGGATGGCCTGATGCCACTCCCACAGCAGGGCGTCCTCACCGAACCCCTCGGAGGCCAGCTGCAAGGGGGTGGCATGGTGGGCGATGAGCCGGTACTTCTCCTGCCTGGAGTGGAAGCCGGGGTGGGGCTCCCAGTCCGACCAGACCAGCACCAGGTCCCGGCACCCGGGGCAGTAGCCCACGCAGCCGTGCGACACCCAGTCGACCCATGGCAGCAGGCCGGTCCCGCATCGGAGACAGGAGGGAGGGCTCCAGTCCTCTGTGGGGTCGGCGTGGGGGTTGAACCCCTTGTATATGCCCCAGGTGACGCGATCGCCCATAGTCTGTCGGCACCTCCCCGGTCCCCTCAGGCCTTCGCTCATCCGGCACGGGCGACACACCGAGCAGCATGT
>JAFGKQ010000166.1 GCA_016928495.1 Candidatus Fermentibacterales bacterium | reverse complement strand
GCTCATGGGGTGGTGGATCTCACCATTCAGACGGCAGAGGGATCCAGTTGCAGGTTCAGCATACTCCTGCCGGTAGACGCGCGCAGGTGGAGGACCCAGACCCTGAACTCGTTCCCGATAGGCAGCTATGGTGACGGGAACACGAGAGACGCCCTTCCGTCCCGCTTCTTCGAGCTCACGTCCGCCAACTCGGGTGTAAGGGTCTCCACACACCTCACCCTGGGGGAGTTCCTTGGCCACGTCGAGGGTGCCTATCCTCAGTACATGGCCCTGGACATGCGGCTCGTCGACAAGCTGGAAGCGGGTCTCCGCCTGATCTCGATGGACTACCTGTGCCCGCTCGACGTGGCCGTTCTCAGTGGTTTCAGGACTCCCGCCTACAACAGGGCCATAGGCAACGAGACGGACGCGAGCATGCACCTGTACGGCAGCGCCGCCGATGTATGGCTCGAGAGCTTCCCGCCGAACGGCCTGATGGACGACCTGGACCGCAACAAGAGGATCGATGTGTTCGACGGTGAGTACATGGTAGAGGTCTTCAGGACCGCAGAGGCCTCCGGGCTCTGCGGAGTGGGGGGGATATCGGCCTACAGGTGGACCCCCGGTCACGGGCCGTTCGTTCACGTGGACGTCAGGGGAAGGCCGGCAACCTGGCAGACTCAGCGGAACCTGGTCGAGAACCCGGTCATATGAGGCCGGACCTGCCCGATCGCCTCCGGCTGCTCCGTCCGATCGAGGGCATCGATGCTCTTCGCCGGGAAAGGGACCGGCTTGGATAGCGGCTCGAGGTTGCTCTTCTGGACGACAGGGTCACTCCTGCTCCTCAGCCTCGCGGTCAACGTCTATATCTCGCTCGAGTTCGGCCGCCATCACAGGATCCTGGACGAGCTGACGGACAGCGTTGCCGCGATTGCGATGCAGCGGGACACCCTTCAGAGCATCAACCGGAGCCTGGCGGCAAGACGCGACTCCACGAGCGCGCTGCGCTCCAGGCTGACCTCCCTGGAGATGAGACTCGCGGCATGCTCCCTGGAGGCGACCTATCCCGGCTACTACCTCATCATCAACACCGCGGAGAACAACTTCCAGCTGAGGTACGGCGACATGCTGGTCAGGACGGGCTACTGTGGCACCGGCAAGGGCTGGTCCGCGAACGACAGCGGGCTCGTATGGGATTTCAGCACTCCGAGGGGCCTCCGCTACGTGGAGAAGAAGGGCACCAACCCCTACTGGTACAGGCCGGACTGGTACTGGCTCGAACAGAACCTCAGGCCGCCGCGTCCCGACCAGGTCGTGGTAATACCCGAGACGCTGTCCTACGATCAGCAGATCGTCTACTACAGGGACTCGCTGACGGCTTCCGAGAGGGTGTGGGTCGCCCAGGTGCCCGGCGCTCTGGGCTCCTACAAGATCGATCTGGGCGGAGGGGTGCTCCTGCACTACGGCACGGGACTCGGCCGGAACGTGAGCCACGGTTGCGTAAGGCTCAGCGGCTCCGATCTCGAAGCCCTCTACAGGGCTCTGCCCGTCGGCGCTCCAGTTCTCATCTACTGACGTGTCCACCATTCCGGCAGAGCGGGCCGAGGGAGCGGGGACAACGGGTTCGCGGGAAGGGTCGGGCCATCCGGCTTCCATCGAGACTCGCAGGATAGGCCTCATACTCTCCACCATGCTGCTGTGTCTCGCTGCCATCCTGCTGTTGCAGTCGGCGAGGAGCTGCACGGCGAGACGCGATCTGGAAGCCGCCAGGAGAGTCCACCGCACCGGGCTCGTGGCAACCTCTCTCTCCAGTGGCGCCGCCTCGGCCGGCCATGCTGCCCTGCTGGCTGCCTCCGGGGCCTCGGGCGTCTGGGAAGCGGACGGCTACTGCTGGCCTCAGCCCAGGGGCTGCCCGTCCGGCAACGCCGCCTGGGGTGAGGACGTGGTCGCTCCCTTCGAGGAGGAATGGAGGGTGCACACCGGAAGGGAGTTCTTCGCCGGCCCCGCTCTTGCCGATGGCGTGCTCTACATCGGCTGCAACGACGGCTTCTTCAGGGCCATCGACTGCGACAACGGCGCCGAGGTCTGGAGGATGCAGGCTTCCTGCGGCTTCTGCGGCGAGGCCTGCGTCGACTCCGCCACCGTCTATGTCGGCGGCCAGGACGGCTACCTCTACGCTCTCGATCGCCGGACAGGCTCGAGGGTCTGGTCGGCAGGACTGGGCTACCACGTTTTCGCAGGTGTTGCCCTGTTCGCGGATTCGCTCGTAGCAACCGGGAACTCGGCCGGGAGCGTCGCGGCGCTCGAGAGATCCACCGGCGAGGTGGTCTGGAGCGACTCACCGGGCGGCGTGATCCTCGGTCCCGCGGTATGCGACAGCGTGATAGTCTTCACCAGCGAGAGCGGAAGGGTCGTTGCCTACGATCGGGCGGGTCAGAGGTTGTGGAGCGTGTCCTGCCAGGGCGTCGCCTCGGCGCCGAGCATCGCCGGGGGAAGGGTCTTCGTGGGTTTCTCGGATGGCTCCGTACGCTGCTTCGACATGGTCTCGGGCGAGCAGGTCTGGGCAAGGGACCTGACCAGCGCTCCGCTCAGGGCCGTGCTCTCGAGGCCTGCCATCATGGACGACCACCTGTTCCTCGGCACCTGCGACAGCCGGCTCGTCTGCCTGGGCACGAACGACGGAGAGCTGCTCTGGGAGCTTCACTTCGAGAACTGGATGCAGGTTCCCCCCGCGGTTGCGGAAACGCTTCTCTACATACCGGGAGACGACCAGAGGCTCCACGTCATCGACTGGCGCGAAGGCACGAAGCTCGACTCGCTGGAGATAGGCGGGTATGCGGGATCTCCACCGCTTCTGGTGGGCAACCGCATCTACCTCGGGACTGCGATGGGCGACCTGATGGCCCTGGGGGGCTCGATTCCCCTTCCCCCGGACACCGTCCCCTCCACTGCCGGCTCCGGTGAGCTTGCGCAACCGGGGGACTCCCTCGCGGGCGGCGAGGGCGCTGATGGAACCCGACAGCAGTAGGAGCGCCACGCCGGCGACCGACCCGAGGCCGGTCAAGAGCTCCGGATACGCCGGCCTGCTGGGCTTTTCCAACTCGGGCAAGTCCAGCATACTGAACAACGTCACGGGCAGGAGCATCTCGGCCGTGACGGGCCAGCCCTTCACCACCAGGACCAATGTCGCCGGGCTGACTACCTCTGCGGGCTGGCAGGTATGCTTCATCGACACGCCCGACATTTCCCGGGTGCTCGATCACCCGGTCATGACCTGGCTGGACGTCTACTGCCTGGTGATGGACTCGAGACGGATAGATGAGCAGATGGACAGCATGGAGGTATCGAGGCTCTTCGAGCTGTCTCGTGCCGGTGCCCTGCCGGTCATCCTGGTCCTCACGTTCGTGGACTACTTCCCTGACTCCCTCAAGCCGGCGTTGCTCCATCAGGCCGCCCTCAGGAGGGATTTCGCCGGGCTCCTGTCGTGCTGCCCCGCACAGGGAGGAGGGGGTGAGAAGCTCCTCGAGCTGGTGGTGGGCCAACTGCCCCGCAGAGAGGCGCTCTTCCCGGACGACTGCAGGACTCCCCACTCCGAGCGGTTCCTCGTGGGCGAGCAGATCCGTACCCAGCTCTATCGCGTTCTTCCGCCGGACGTAGCCTCCTCGACCGCGGTACAGATAGAGGAGTTCTCCTTCAGGGACGGCAAGACCTACGTAAGGGCCAACATCCATGTTGCCCGTCACTCCAGCAAGGGGATGGTCATCGGCAGGAAGGGCGCCACCCTGCAGAGGATCTCGGACCTGGCCTCGGAGGCCTCGAGAGCCCTGCTCGGGAAGAGCCTCTACCTCGACCTCTGGGTGAAGGTGAGGGAGGGATGGCCGGACAGCGAAGGCGACCTCCTGGAGTTCGGCTATGTCTGCTGAGCGCGGTGTTGCGGGAGGTCTCCCGGGGCTCTTCGATCAGGAGCAGCTACCCGTGCGTTCCGAGGCCCACACCTGCAGGGTGGACCTCGAGTCCTTCGAGGGGCCGCTGGATCTGCTGCTCTACCTCATCAGGCGGGATGAGATACCGGTAACCGACATCCCGGTGGCCCATGTGGCAGACCAGTACCTGGCCTACCTGAGACGGGCGGAGGAGCTCGACCTGGACATCGCAGGGGAGTACCTGGTCATGGCGGCCATCCTGACCAACATGAAGAGCAGATCGTTGCTGCCCAGCAGCCCGGACTCGGAGGACCAGGAAGAGGATCCGAGGGAGGTGCTGATGCGGCAGCTCCTGCTCTACAAGATCGTCAAGGAGGCCGCCCAGGAGCTGAGGGAGAGCGAGGATGCCTGGAGGGATGTCTTCACGCCCTCCGGAGAGCGCGAACGCTGGAGCAAGAGCCCCGCCGAGGTCATGGAGCTCCCGGGCCAGAGCGGCCTCCTGGACCTGCTCGAGGCCTACAGCAGGATCGCGCTGAGGCACCAGCCACCGCCCATACAGAGGTACAGGCGCGACCCCTATCCGCTCTCGAGGTGCATCGAGACGATATCTTCCCTTCTGGAGAAGAGATCGTCCTGCACTCTGAAGCAGATGGCCGGCTCGGGAGCGGACAGGATGCTGCTCGTCTCGCTGTTCCTTGCGGTTCTCGAGCTGGTCAGGAGAGGCTGGCTTCGAATGCGCCAGAGAGTGCCCTTTGGCGATCTCACTGTCCGCAGGACAGCCGGGTGGAGGAGTGGGGATGCTCAGTAGGCTCACCAGGGAGATCGAGGCGCTGCTGCTTGCGACCGACAGGCCGATCGGGCTCGAGGCCCTCTGCGATCTCACGGGCAGCGGAGCGGAGTCCGTCGAGGAGGCGCTGGAGGAGCTGCGCCAGGAGTATGCCGACAGGAACCACGCGATAGCGGTGGTCGAGCACGCCGGCGGCTACAGGCTTGCGACCGATCCGGACCTCGGGGATGTCGTGGCTCAGCTCTTCGAGGGCAGGAGACCCGGCAGGCTGACCAGAGCCGCTCTGGAGACCCTGGCGGTGATAGCCTACGCCCAGCCCTGTACCCGGGCGACGATCGAGTCCATAAGAGGCGTCAACTCGGACAGCGCCATCCGCACGCTCCTCGAGAGGGATCTCATAGAGATATCGGGCCGCATGGATGCCGTCGGGCGGCCACTGCTCTACAGCACGACAGCCACCTTCCTGAGCTACTTCGGATTGCGGGATCTGGACCATCTTCCCAGAAGCAGGGAGATATCCTCGATGCTCAGACCCGGCGAGCTCTTCGACGCTCTCTCCGAGCATGAAGCGGAGGATCCCGTCGGCGAGGCGGAAGAGGGATGTCCCGAGGCCCGGGAGAGCTGAGGCTCAACCGCTTCGTCGCCAGATCGGGGGTCTGCTCCAGAAGGGCGGCCGACGATCTCGTCAGAGGCGCCAGGGTCAGCGTCAACGG
>JAFGKQ010000165.1 GCA_016928495.1 Candidatus Fermentibacterales bacterium | reverse complement strand
GGCTCATCGGCGCCCCCCCGGGCTACGTCGGCTACGAGGAAGGGGGATACCTGACCGAGGCCGTGAGGAGACGCCCCTACTCGGTCGTGCTCTGTGACGAGATCGAGAAGGCGCATCAGCAGGTCTTCAACGTGTTCCTTCAGATACTGGACGATGGAAGGCTGACCGACGGCCAGGGCAGGACCGTCGATTTCAGGAACTGCGTGGTGATAATGACGAGCAACCTGGGCAGCGAGTGGATCGCAGCCACGGCGGAGACGATGAATGGAGAGGACAGGGCCAGGAGAGCCCGATCGGAGCTCGCGCAGTACTTCAGGCCCGAGTTCCTCAACAGGCTGGACGAGGTCATCGTCTTCGAGCCCCTCGGAAGGGAGGAGCTGAGACGGATAGTGGGCCTTCAGATGGACAGGGTCGCCGGGCTCCTGCGCGCTCAGGACATAGCGCTCCGGGTGACCGCAGGGGCGCTTGACCATATCGCCACCCTCGGATATGATCCTGCCTACGGTGCGAGGCCCCTTAAGCGAGTGATTCAGAAGCATGTACAGAGCAGACTCGCCAGAGCCGTGCTGGAGGGCTCGATACTTCCCGGGCAGGAATGCCTGGTCGATGTCAGGGACGGCGAGCTGGTCTTTCTCACCGAGAACGGGGACTGACGCGGAAGACCCAGCGCCCAATCATTCCCCTTCGCCTGCCCGGAGAACGAGTTGCGCGTTGCACTTGTAGTGCCTCCCTGGACCCCGGAGGACATAAGGGCCAGGGATACGAGAGGAATATCGGGCTGCTGGCCCACCCCGGGCCTTCTGTACGTTGCCTCGGCCCTCAGGGAGGCCGGGCACGCCGTCAGGTTCCTGGAGGGCTTCTTCTACTCGAACGACGAGATGCGTCGTATGATCGCGGATTTCGGCGCCGACGCACTCGGCATATACGTCATCAGCCTGCTCTGGGACAACGCGAGGTCTCTGCTGGAGGCCGTGAGGAAGGACTCTCCTTCCGTGTTCACCTTCATCGGGGGGCACGGCGCAAGCGCCATGCCGGAGCGGATGCTGCAGGAATGCCCCTCCCTGGACGCTGTCGTCGTCGGCGAGGGAGAGGTTACCTCCGTAGAGCTGCTGGAGGCTGCCGAGCGGGGCGCCGGTCCATCGAAGGTGCGCGGCGTGTTCTACAGGGACGATTCCGGGGAGATCCGGGCGAGCGCTCCGAGGCCTCTGCTGCATGACATAAGCAGCCTCCCGTTCCCTGCCGTGGACCTCTGCGAGATGTCCAGGTACTACCCGAGCTTCGAGCAGGTCTCGACCGTGCCGGCCGTGCAGATGCTCGCGAGCAGGGGCTGCACCGGGACCTGCCTTTACTGCTACAAGATGTACGGCAGGAAGATAAGGCTCCGCGATCCCGTCAGGGTCGTGGACGAGATGGAGCACTACGTTCGAAGCTACGGCGCGCGGGAGATCAAGTTCTGGGATGAGCACTTCACCTATAGCCACGAGCATGTCAGGCGCATCTGCGACGAGATAACGAAGCGCGGCCTGAGTGTGAGGTGGTGGGTTTCCTGCCGTGCGGACTCCGTAGACAAGCGCATTCTGAGGACCATGAAGGAGGCCGGTTGCTGGTGCATCAACTTCGGTGTCGAGAGCGGCGTTCAGAAGAACCTCGACACGCTTCGCAAGAGAGAGACCCTGGAGAGGATACGCCTGGCTATCAGGATGGCCCACAGCGTGGGCCTCAAGACACACTCCACCTACATTTTCGGGATACCCGGCGAGACCTACAGGGAAGGCCTCGAGACGATCCGGTTCGCGCTGGAGCTGGGGTCCTTCACCGTCGAGTTCTTCCCCTTCACGCCCTTCCCGGGGACTCCAGCCTACAAGGGCATCCAGAGGGGCGAGTTCGGCAGGATGTCGGTCGATCTCAGGGATCAGGGCATGCTGCTGGACAGACCCTGCTTCGTGCCCTTCACCATGACCGCCGATGAGATCATGAAGCTAAGGAGGCTCGCCTACGTCAGGTACTTCCTGCGACCCGGCTTCCTCGTGTACCGCTTCACCAACATCATGTCGGCCTTCCAGTTGAGAGCCATCTTCCATGGAGCCCTCAGCATCCTGCAGATGATACTCGAACAGGTCTCTTCGGTATGGCGGAAGAGGGAGTCAGCGTAGTCATCCCGGCGCGCGACTGCGCCGGGACTCTCGAGCGCGTGATAGGGGCGCTGCGCCCGGAACTGCTGGACTGCGACGAGCTCATCGTGGTTGACGACGGGAGCACCGACGGCACGGCGGAGCTCGCGGCCTCGCTGGGCGCGCAGGTCATCCGGAACACCAGGCGCAGGGGGGCGGCCGGGGCCAGGAACGCCGGCGCCGAGCGGGCCGCAGGCTCCATCATCCTCTTCGTGGACAGCGATGCCGTCGTGCCGGAGGGATGGAGGCGGAAGCTGATCGGAAGCCTCACGGAGCAGGGAGCGGACGCAGTGCAGGCTGTCTACTCGCCTCTCGCGCCGGGTCGCTCATGCTCCACGTTCTACAAGAACTACTACTATCACTACACCTTCACCCGTCGGATAGGCTCCCCCTGGCTGACTGGCTGCGGGACCTTCTTCTTCGCGGTGAGGTCGGAGCTGTTCGTGAGAACCGGCGGCTTCGACGAAGAAGTCGCAGGCGCGAGCATCGAAGACGCCGATATCGCTGCCAGGATCGTGGCTGCCGGAGGCAGGATATGGCTGGAGCCGGGAATAGAGGTCTATCACCTCAGGGTCTACGATATCCCGGGCCTGCTGCTCTATGACTGGAGGATGGTCAGGGCCAAGACGAAGTACATCCTGAGGAGACGCTGCAGGCTGCACGGTGCATCCCTGTCCATGGCGAGGCCGCGGGAGCTACTTCCCGTCGCAATCGGCGCGGTTTCGGTGTGGGGCATTCCGGCCGGTGCGGCTCTTCTGCCGATGACCGGAGCGATCGGCGCGGCGACGAGCCTCTCCTCGCTGGGCCTTCTGCTGTTGTCTCAGGCCGGCTTCTGGACATCCATGACCCGCGCGGGCGGACTGCGAAGGGGCCTGGGAGCCTGCCTGGTAGGCGTACCTGATCTCCTTCTCATGTTGCCTTCGGCGCTGTGCGCCCTGCTGTCGTTCCACCTGCTGGGCAGGAAGTACTGAGCCTCAGGGCGAACCCTCGAGCACGCACTTCCTGCGCCTCGCCGGCCCACTCTTGACCCCGGGCACGGGCTTCGACCTATTTCCCGCTCCCGGATGGAGGTCCAGTGATGCAGAGAGAAGGTGGAGGCTGCGGGCCGGTCTGCTACATGCCGGCCTACAACGCGGCTTCCCGGATGGAAGCCGTGATTCGCAGGATCGGCCCTCACTGGGACATCATCTCGGCGCTGCTGGTGGTAGACGACGGTTCCTCCGACGAGACTGCCAGACTCGCGGAGGCCCTGGCTGCCGAGTTCCCCGCGCTCTGCCTGGTCAGACACCCTTCGAACCGTGGCTATGGAGCGGCTCAGAAGACCGCTTTCCTCTGGGCTCTCGAAAGGAGCGCGGATTCCGTGGTGATGCTCCACTCCGACGGGCAGTACCCCCCCGAGCAGCTCGGCAGCATGCTGGAGCCGCTCTCCGGCGGTGCGGACGTCGTCGG
>JAFGKQ010000164.1 GCA_016928495.1 Candidatus Fermentibacterales bacterium | reverse complement strand
CCAGGAGGACGAGCAGGGCCGCGAGTGGATGGCCCGGTACCGGTACCGCAACTCCCAGGCGTTCAAGGAGGAGTCCCGTGCGGCCTTGAAGGCGATGCGGGGAGAGGGCCTGACCGAGTACGGGTGGGCCGCCAAGGCCTGTGTCCGTCCCTACCGCAAGCCCAACTGCAAGGTCTGGCAGCTGGGTGCTGACGGCCGTTGCCGGGGGCAGGAGGTCTGCCCCGACTGGAAGGAGCACCCCAAGCGGGGGCCCCGTCCGCCCGAGCCCTGCGAGCAGCCCGAGCTCTTCGCCGGCTGGGAGGAGGAGTGATGTCCACCTGGGACCAGTTCCAGACCGCCCTCGCGGCCGCTTCCGCGGACGGCGACCTCATGCGGGTCGAGACCGAGACGGGCTCCGTCTACGAGTTCCTGCCCGATCGCGTCCGTCGGGTGAACCCCGAGGGGCCTCTCCGCCGGGACGGGGACTGGCTCTCCGTCTCCGATGGCACCGTGCCTTTCAAGGGCCGCCCGATGGTGCTCTTCCTGGAGCCCCTCGGCGAGGGCCCCCACACCGAACGCCGCACCACCGCCGTCGTGTCCATCGAGTGGGTCCCGAAGGAGGGGTAGCCGTGGGTGACGTGTCCATCGAGTTCCTGCGGGGTCCCGACTTGGAGGCCATCCGGGAGGCCGTCGATCGGGCCAATGCCCGCGGCGAGGACGAGGTTCCCGTGCTGCTCCCGAGTACCGGGCAGCTCGTCATGCTCCATCGGTGCTTCCCGAAGGATCCGGCACAAGTGCTGGATGACGAGAGGGTGCCCTCATGACTGCCGTAGAGGAGGCCATCCGATCGTTCCCTGCCATGTGGTGGTGGGATGGCGGTTACTTCGGGGAGTACCGTCCGCATTGCCGCTTCTGCGATGCCGACAACGGTGAGACAGTCCGCACGAACTTCGACCCCGATCCATGTGCGGGCTTCGGCCATCGCCCTGGCTGTCCCGTGCCCGCGATAGAAGCCGTGCGTACCGAAGGGAGTGTGTGATGGCTGACATCATGCGTCCGACCGTGGACATCTCCGAGCTCATCCCTGACTTCCTGCCGAAGATTGTGGCCGATGCCATCGCCCGCGGCATGTCCGAGGAGGACATCCGCCTATGGCTCGGGAGCCTCGCTCGGGACGAGTACCGCAAGCAAGTGGGCCTCCCTCGCTGAACGCCCCGAGATTCTTCCGCTGATTTCCTTGAAGACGGCCCGGTTCCCTCGACTACTCGAGTAGGGGCCGGGAATGCGGCGACCGCCGGAGGAAGTTCTTCGAGAAATCTCCGTGTCGATCCTTGCGGAATTCGGCTCCGCGGCTATACCTAGGCAGCCTTATCGGACGGCGGGGAGGAAGTGGTGTTCATGGCACCGGTCGAGCGTCTCAACCGCGTGGCTTCATCGGGGGGTCCGGTTCCCTGGAAGGGCGTCTGCTACCTGTTCGTCATGGCCCTCGTGGCCTCCGCGGCCGTCTCCGCCGGGCGTCCTGCCTTCGCGGTCCTCACGGGCCTGGTCCTCCTCGCCGGGGCCGCTGCCCTGGCGGTGCGTACCCTCCGTCTCTCCGTCGAGAAGGCAGGTGAGTAGCCTTGGGCTACATGGGCTACGCGAACTGGGGCACCAAGCAGATCTCCGACCTGCTCGCTGACGAGTTCTACGAGGACGAGGTACGGGACCTCCTCGCCGGCTGTACCACGCGTGTCGATGCCGATCGGGTTCTTCGGGACTGGGTGGACGAGCGGATCGAGGACGAGAAGGATCCCGAGCTTCGCGAGCGTCCCTTCACCGAGGCCTACCTGGAAGACGGTCGCATGAACATCGACTGGGTTGCCCTCGCCAACGAGGTCATGGGCTGGGAGGAGTAGTCATGGGCCATCCATCGAAAGTCGGGAATCCGCCCTACGAGGAGATTACGTGCCTGTGGGTCACGGAGTCCGTGAGGTTCGGGTTCGGCGGCCCGAGGCTTCGATTGGACAGGCGGTGTGTCTTCGCGGGGCCATGCTCCCGGTGTCCTCGGGAGCACGCGTTCAACCGCATGGAGAACGCCCTGGCGAAGTTCGAGGCGACCGTCCATCCGGAACGCTTCAAGGCGACGCCGAGCGGTCATCAACGGCAGGTGGTCCTCGAGGGGGTCTCGCCTCTTCATCGGTGCTTCACCTCCGATGGCTACGTCGTGAGTGGGGAGATTCCCGGTTCGTTTGGGGAGGCCTAGCCATGCTCGCTCAGGTGGTTTTCGTGTCCCGTGGTGAAGGCTACTGGGAGGTCCAGTACCTGGATGAGGTCGAGGGCGAGTATTACGTCGGCGGTGGCTTCGCTTGTCCGTCCTCCAAGTCCCTCCGGGAGTGCATCGAGGACTGGGGCCGCATGCACCATCTCGCCGGCGTGTCCTGGGAAGTGCGGGACGAGGATTGGCGGCTGGAGATGCTCGGCCGCTTCGACGGGAGGGGGTAGCGATGGAGCGGCTCCAGAACGGTACGCCCTTGCTGAGCACGAAGGAGTACAGGGCCCTCACGACAGCCTGGTGTTTCGCTTCCTTCCGCGACGAGGATCCGGTGTTGTTCGCCAAGTTCTTCGATCCCTACGCGACGGGTTGGACCTGGTACGCCACGGCCTACGACGAGGCCAACGGCATCTTCGAGGGCTACGTCGAGGGCTTCGAGGCCGAGTGGGGCTCCTGGTACGCCTCCGACATGCTCAAGCCCATCCGCATGCCGGGCATCGGTATCGAGCGGGACTTGTATTTCACGCCTTGTCGGCTCAGCGAGCTAGGGAGGTTCTAGGCCATGGACTTCGTGGTGAGGATGCGGGTCGAGAACGCGAGTTTCTGGGATGACGCCGCCTACAACGAGAGCGGGTCGGAGGTTCGATCGGGATGGGAAGTCGCGAGGCTCCTGCGGGAGGCGGCTGACGCGGTGGAGCAGCGTCTATTCGAGACCGACGCCGAGGCTCTCGACTGCTCGGTGGTTCTCCATGACATCAACGGCAACCGGGTCGGCACTGCCGGCTATGAGAACTAGGAGGCGACGATGGCCGACTACGACGGATTCACGAACTGGGGCACCTGGAACCTCACGAACATCATCTGGGGTGACGCTGAGGAGGAGCTGCGGGAGCTCCTGGCGGGCGTCAAGGGTCCGTCGGACGCCTGGATGGGTTCGTTCAGGCGTCCCTGGGCAGAGGGTGCCGAGGCCGTGCGGGAGCGTATCGAGGAGCTCGCGTCTTGTGAGCCCGACGACGGTCCTCTCCGCACGACCCTCCTGCGTGAGGGCACCGACCACATCGACTGGGACGGTCTGGCTCTCTACTGGCGGGAAAGGGGGCTGTGATGGCCAAGCAGAGCGTGCGTGCTGACGTGTGGAGCTTCTACCGGAGCGGTCTCTCGGAAGAGCTTGTCGCTGACAACCCCATGGAGGCCATGGCCGCCTACGGGCAGGTTGAAGCGGCCATCGAAGCAGTTGCCCACCTGATGGACCCCGGCGTGTCCCTGGTCTTGGAGATGCGTGCGGGCAGCCTCTACATCGTCCGGA
Organism: Candidatus Fermentibacterales bacterium; assembly: GCA_016928495.1. Lineage (GTDB taxonomy): Bacteria > Fermentibacterota > Fermentibacteria > Fermentibacterales > JAFGKQ01 > JAFGKQ01. The sequence continues at coordinate 5,675 of JAFGKQ010000164.1, read as the reverse complement.
AGGAGGGGTCGTGATGGAGGAGCGGTTCGAGGCCTGCTACGACGAGGGGTACTGGATGGTGCTCGATCGGGTGGTGGATTACTTCGTCCATGCCGACGAAGGCCCGGATGGTCCCTGTACGCCGCAGTACCACGGGCTCGTGTGCGGGAGTCGGCAGGGTGCGGAGGCATTGGCTTCGGCCCTCAACGACGGTCGGCTCACGATCGGCGGCGAGACCGTGTACGGGGAGCCGTACATCGCTGTGGGTGTGGCGAAGGAGTTCTTCCGGAACGAGAGGAGCTGATCGGTATGCCCCGCTACGAGGTCCGCTGGTGGGAGACGATCCAGCGGCACAAGGTGGCCATTGTCGAAGCCGAGGATGCCCGCCAGACCGCCGGGCTCATCGAGGCGGGCCGCTACGACCGGGCGACCGAACGGATGCTCAAGGTCGACATGGTCTTCCAGTTCCCTGAGGAGCCGGTGCTGGTCGAGGGGGAGGAGTAGCCGTGGGCGAAGACATGCGGGAGAGCATGGGTCGCATGGTCGGACGCTTTGAGGAAGCCGGCTACCCGGTGGTGGCCTGGACTTACTCGGATGCCTTGCCGGCCTGTGAGACCTACCTGGGTTGGCAGGCGATGCCTTCGCGGGCGTGCGTGGTGGAGGTCATCGACTGGCAGCAGGAGGAGGAGATGGGGTCGATCGGCGTGTTCCGGGATCCGGATTACGAGATGGCGGTGGTCGATGACGGCGGTCCGGGGCTTCACTCCGCGACCTGTGAGGGCTGCCCCATCGCCCACTGCCCCCAGAGAGGAGCCTGACATGTACGAGGCATTCCTGAACCGTGACGACGAGCCCGGCTCGTGGACCTGGTACGTCCAGGAGGATGGGGAGTACCTGTGCGACCTGCCGCTTCCCTATGACGCTGAGGCTGACGAGTACGACATCTCCTCGCGGGCCCTCTTCGAGGCTGCCCAAGAGGAGCAGCTCGACACCGCTGCCCACTGGAAGTACTGGGACGGCGACTATGGAATCATCGGCGAGTGGAACCGGTCGGAGGAGGACTAGCCATGGGGCCCTACACCGAGAACCCGTGGTTCGGAGACACGGCCGAGTTTGTGGTCTATCCCGTCTGCGAGGAAGACGAGATTGAGGCGGACTTTCCCTACGAGCTCTGGCAGCGGATGACCCTGAAGGATGCCGTGATGGTCGATGTCCTGGCCTCGCTGGATGTCGAGGGTCTCACGGAGCTCGTCGAGTTTCACCTGCCGAGGATTCCCCAAGGGGAGCCGCAGTATGCCGGCTACCGGGTGACCTACGAGAACGAGGTTCTGATCGAGCGGCAATTCCGAGAGGAGGTCTAGCCATGGGCGATCGTATCCACAGCATCCGGGCCGGGCTCAGGAGCGGCGATGGCACCCTGTACTCGGTGGCTCCGCTCCGCCGCTACGATGCGGTGACGCTCTCCCAGCGGCCGGATGTCATGGCCCTGGGCGTCTGGGTCAAGCTGCCCTTCCTGGATGATCTCGTGATTGTCCGGATGCCCGCAGACCTGGACGGCCGGCAGGTCGCCGATACCCTTCAACGGGGTCAGCGGGTCCGCTTTCCCGACGCCTGGATTAAGACCTACACGGATGTCCCGGAGGGCATCAAGGGCTTCGAGCCCCTGGAGCAGTATCAGCTCTACGCGATCCAGGCCGAGTGCTGCGACCTGAGTACCTACGACGTGCGGACTGCCCGTGCCCCCCGTTCCCGCTCCCTGCGGTGGCTGGCGGGCAAGCTCGCCGAGCACGGGGAGGTCCGCTGGGGCAACCTGACTCTCCGTCTCTGGGGCACCGGGGTCACTCCCGAACGCCTGGCGGCCGCCGAGGCTCACCTGCTGCCCCTCTACACGCTGGAAGAGCAGGCGGAGCCCGACTTCTGGACCCGCCCGATCGACCTGGACCGGGAGCTCATCGGAGAAAGGAAGGTGTCCTGATGCAGGTCTATACGGTGTGTGCCACCCGCAAGGAACGTGTCTCACTCCGGGTGGAGGCGGCTTCGCCCGAGGAGGCCAAGACGGTGCTGCAGAACCACGGTCTCTGGGACGAGGGTCGCGTGTTCCGTGTCAGCACCTGGGCGGGGGACTGGATCGATGAAGAGGATGAGGTCGTGCTCAACGAGGCCGGGAAGGAAGTGGGCTGATGGTGACCTACGAGGTGTGGGTGCGGGGGTTTGCGAGGCTCGATACGACCGTCGAGATCGAGGCCGAGAACCGGGAGCAGGCCTACGAGCAGGCCTTCGCCCGGCAGTGGTCCGAGGACGACTTCGAGGGCGAGAAGTTCTACATGACCGGTGACTACGAGATTCTCAGTGTCGAGGAGGAGGAGTCCTGATGCCCAAGTACCGAGTGAAAATCTGCGAGGAGACGTACGGCTCGGTCGAGGTCGAGGCCGAGGACGAGCAGGAGGCCGAGGAGCTGGTTCAGGCGGACATGGACGCTGCCGGCGTGCGGTTCTGGGTCGGAGTCCGGAACCAGGACGGGGAGGTTCATTTCAACGTCGAGGAGGTGCCGGCATGAGGTCAATATCCCGCGATTGTGCGGCCACCCTGCTGCTCCAGGTGGCCGTGGACGAGCTCGATCGCCTCGGCTGTCCGGTGTTCGAGGAGGAGGGGCATGGCTACCGTATCGTGCTTCGCAAGGCGGGCTGCGTAGAGGACTGTGGGCCCTGCTGGGCTGCCCGTATGGCAGTACGCGGGGGTGTCCGTCGGAACGACTGGGAGCCCGTGGAGCTGGATGCCATCTCCCTCGGTCAGGCCGGCTACGAGCCGTGTCCCCTCCGGGTTGTCCCGGAAGACGGCCTCACGGTGTTCCGTGACCTTCGGGGGCTGTGATGGGCCGCTACCGCGTATGGTACCTGCGGCGGGAGCAGTCGGTCGCGTACTTGGAGGCTCCGGACCTCGGGGAGGCTACTCGGCAGGCGAACTCTCTGACGCTGGTGGAGCTGGACGAGCTCGACTGGCTGCCCTACCCCCTGGGTATCGAGGTCGACGAGGTAAGGGAGGAGGAGCGATGAGTACCGTCTTCATCACGCTGACCACGAGGGAGCCGACTGAGCTTTTTGTCCTCGAGGAGGCCGTCGGCGTCTTCTGCGAGGCCCTCCGTCAGCATGGGAAGCAGCTTGTGGAGCCGCTCTACGAGCTGGGCCCGGCGGATCGGATGCACGTTCACCTGGTGTATCGGGACTGGGTGTTCCTGTCCCGGAAGGAGCTCCAGAACCTGTGGCCGTGGGGCTTTCTCAACATCGCTCGGGCTCGCGATGAGTGTCATGTGGCGGCCTACCTGATGAAGTATCCGAATCTCCGCTGATCTCCGGAATATGCTTGACAATCGCCTCTCCCCGGCTATCTTTTCGGTCGCTTCATCGGGACCGGTCTAGGGGAGGTGAGAAGTCCTATGGCGGCACGGCCTTCCTCTTTTGTCGTGCTCGCCTGTGCCCAGGCTTCTCTGCCGGGCATTCCCTCCCCCTCTGCCTGGCGGCCTTCCTGGCCGGTCCCCCTGGGGCATCCGTAGCCGAGCTGAGGGGGATACCGTGAACGCTGATCGTGCGGAGGCCCTGCGGAAGGTCCTCGAGGACACCCGTCGGAAGTTCGATGCCGCCGAGCAGGTACCGCTGGCTGCGGTGGAGACGTCCACGGGATCCGTCTACGAGTTCTGTCCCGGCTACGTGCGGCGTGTCGAGTTCACCCACGACCTGCGGCGTGATGGCGAGTGGTTGCTCCTGCCGGCGGCCTCCCGGCCGGCGTTCGGCCTGCCGCTGGTGCTCGTGCTGGAGCCCCTGGGAGACGGTCCGGTGACCACGCGGACCACCTCGCCCGTGGTCGGTATCGACGGGGATCTGGCTGCGGCCTTTCGTGGCGTGCCGGAACTGGGCGAGTTCGAGAATGGAATCCTGTGATGGTCGGAACCCTCGTCTTCGAGTCCCCGAGGGATCGCCATTCCGCTGAGCGGGATCTGCTCGGCTTCGTGGTGGCTTTCCGGAACCTGCTGGGGGAGCAGCCGGATGAGGCGGGGCTGCATGCGAGCCTGGAGGACGGGCTCCATTGCCATCTGCTCTGGGCGGGCCGGGACCTCACCCGCCAGCAGCAGTTCGAGCTGGCCGCCCTCTGGTCCCATGGCCTGGTGCTGCTGTCGCATACCAAGGGGAATCCCGCCCTGCGGGAGAACGACCTGTCCAGTTGGGCACGCATGATCGAAGGAGGGGGACCGTGGGAGAGGCTCGTTTCGAGGTGATAGCCACCGCCGGTTCGCTGGGCTTCATCAACACCCAGTACTCGCTGTGGGATGCCGAGCGGAAGTGCCAGGTCCGGGAGTGCCGGAACAAGGAGGAGGCCGAGGAGCTGGCCCGCGGCTTCAATGCCAGCTGGGACAAGCGGGTGGAGGCCGAGCGGCAGGCTGCCGTGCGGGAGGCTTTCGAGGCGTACATGCGGAGCGTCTAGGGGAGGGGGCTGTCATGGCCGGCATCGAGGAGATCGTCATACCGTGGGATCCGGAGAGCACCTGGTCTGCCAGGGTGAAGGCTCAGGCCTATACGCCGGGCCGTGTGATTGCCGGCGTGGCCTTCCTGGTCGCCCTCATCCCGAGCTGGCTCCTGCTCACCGACCAGCCCCTCTGGGCCAAGGGCCTCGACGTGCTCGCTGTCGTCGGTATCGTCGCCCTGGCCGTGTGGGGCTATCGCCAGGTGATGGCCCGTCCGGAGACCCGTCAGCGGGTGGCGGTCACGCGGCTGCTGCTTGCCAGCCCCGAGCATGCCGGAGCTTACGCGTGTCTAGAAGAGGCCTGTGACTACTTGAAGTGGGTCGTGGAGCAGAAGGAGACGACCACCGGGACCGACGGCAAGCCCCTGGTGCGGTTCCGCCGTGTCTATCCGTCGGTGGCCTTCGTGGTCGACCTGGATACGGTCCGCCGGATCCTCGAGTCCGAGGGACAGCCCCTGCCGCCCTCGGGTATTCGTCCGACGCTCGGCCAGGAGATCCGTCTGCGGTTCGACACCACGCAGCCGGGGATGGACTCTGAGAAGCTCGCCGGCAAGCTCGCCGTCCTGCAGTCCAAGTTGGGACTCAATGGCTTTGCGTCCTCCGTGGACTTCTCGAGGGGAGAGACCCGTCACGTGGATGTCCGTATCGCCCAGTTCCCCGAGGGCGATCTCTACGCTCGCTACGGGGGGAAGTGATGGGCGGGCCTCTCGATACCCGGCTGTACTTGGGCACCTCGTCCGAGAGGGGCTTGAACATGTGGTGGGACGTCGCCAAGGACCCCGGTCTTTGCTGCATAGCACCCGTTGGCAGTGGCAAGTCCTACTTGGCCAAGAGCCTCCTGCGGCAGTCCCTGGCGAAGGGCTGGGATGCTGTGATCTTCGATCCGAAGCGACTTGCATACAGGGAATTCGCTTCTCAGTTGGCCCACGAGCCGTGGCTGTGCGACTGGACCCTCAGCGACGTCTACGAGCAGTTCACGGACATGTGTCTCGGCTACCTGTTCCCGGAGTATCGTCGCCGGATGGAGCTTATCGAGTCCCTCGGGGACCCCTCCATCGACGAGTACCGGGCCACCGGGCAGCTCAAGCCCATGCTGGTCGTCATGGACGAGCTCCAGGCGATGATGACGGTGCTCGCCTTCCGTACCGAGACCGACGACAAGGGCAAGAAGATCAAGGTGG
>JAFGKQ010000163.1 GCA_016928495.1 Candidatus Fermentibacterales bacterium | reverse complement strand
GGTCCACCATGCGGCCGGTGAGATCGAAGAAGCTGACGACCACTCTGGAGCCCGAGGCCAGGCTGACGCGCAGCGAGGCGGTACCCGAGAAGGGGTTGACCTCTACTCCCGCGGAGAAGGGCCCTGGGACAACGTAGCCCTGGTCGGCCGTAGACGTAGGTATGAGCCCGCCGAGGTAGTAGTCCGATCCACAGCTGTCAGGATCGTCACCCCACTGGGGGTTCTCCTGGCCGGGGCAGCAGGAGTCCCAGTCGTAGGCGCAGTCCCAGGCCTCCTTGTAGTCGACGTACCCGTCGTTGTTGGCGTCGGGGTCGTACGGAAGCGGGCCGCCGGGGTACGAGCCGCCGGGAGGGACGGAGCCGTGCATGGCCCCGGTCCACCAGTAGGCCCATTCATCGTACTCGGGGTAGGTGGCCCCGGCCCAGGAGGACTGGTAGCCGCTGGCCGCCGAGGAGAAGGTCCTGGGCTGGCCGCCGGTCGTCGGAACGGTCTCCTCCAGGAAGCCGCCGGAGTAGCACTGCTCCATCACGACGTGTATCGAGGCTGCATCGATGTTGTCGAGCCAGCCGTCGAACACGTCGTCGTTGAGCTGCTCCCAGTTCCAGAGGTTCAGGTAGACCTCGGGAGGGATATCGGAGCCCAGCTTGCCGTTGCCGCCGTGGTCGGTCGTGAAGATCAGAAGGTGATCGTCATTGCTGACCATGCCGAGTATATCGTTGTACCCGCTGGTGACTCCGGCGAGAGTCGCGTCGTAGTCGAAGTCGGTGTCACCGTCGTTGTCCAGGTCCGGATTCGAGTTGAGCCCTCCCGACTGGTCCGGCGCGGGGTTCGTGCCGTCGGCGAAGCATACCACGATGTTCTCGTCGGTGTAGCCGTAATCACCCTGCAGCGTGGTGAAGATGAACTGGACGTCGCCGTAGTAGCGAATGTGGTTGTTGCCCTGGCTTGCGCCGCCGGAGATGATCAAGGCAAAGGTGTGGGCCGGGTCGTTGCCTGCCCTCGGGTTGGCCTCGAACCACTCGAGGAAGCTCTGCACGGAGGCCTGGCCCGGAACGGGAAGGTCGCTGTACTCCACTGTCATCCGGGGAAGTGCGACGGGAGGCGTCTGCATGCGGACGACCTCCATGTCGCCGGCGAAGCTCACGAAGACCCAGCGGCAGGGGTGCTCCCAGTTCGCCAGGGCGATGTCGTCCACAAGGACGAGGAAACCATCGAACGGGGCCTCCACCTGGACATGCCAACTGTCCACGAGCTGGCCCTCGGTGACCCCGGAGGGCAGCGAGAGGACGCTCTTGCCCTCGTAGCTCCCCGAGAGAAGCTCGGTGACGACGAGGTCGGCGGCCTCCCTCGGGCTGCCTACCGAGGCTATCACCGCGGGCACCATCAGCAGGGAAACCAGAAGAACAGCAGCTCGCACTTCAGACCTCCTTCACATGTAGTAAACATCCACTGCACGGCGGGGGCTACGCCGCATTCCAGGAACCATTGCCCGAACTATCACTAATACTGTACCTGCAAACGCCGGCAAGGGAAGTCAATGGAGGGACCCAACGCCGTCCAGGGCCTGCAAGCTGTCAGCCGTGCCTCAGAGAACCCTGAACTCGATCCTCCGGTTCCGGGCCTTGCCGGCGGCGGTGTCGTTGCCTGACACGGGCCGGGACTCTCCCATGCCCACCGTCGTCATCCTCGTGGCCGCTATTCCCTTCTGAGCCAGATAGTCCCGAACGCTGGCGGCTCTGTTCTCGCTCAGGGTGCGGTTGTAGGATTCGCTGCCGTCCGAGTCGGTGTGCCCCGATATCTCGACCCTCACGTTGGCATTGAGCCGCAGCAGGTCTGCGATCTCGTCCAGCACCGGGTATGACTCCGTTTTGATGGTCGCGCTGCCCGAATCGAAGTAGATGTTCGCGAAGGAGAGGACCGTGCCCTGTGTCAGGCCCTCCCTGACCGCGAAGTCAACCACGGAGGTCTGCCCTGCCGTGATCTGGACCACGGAGGTTGCGCCCAGGAATCCTGGCGCCTCCACCTGGAGCGTCCAGGTGCCTTCCGGAAGCTCCAGCCTGTAGGATCCGTCACTCCCGGAAGAGGAAGCCGTTGCATCCGCGAGCCCCGACACGCTCACCTGAGCCCTGACGGGGTCTCCGGTGGACAGGGAGGTGACCGTCCCTGCCGCCATCCCGCGCGCCGGTCCAGCCCTCTCGAGCCTGAAGTCCACTGCCCAGGTCCCGCCTTCCGGGACTACCACGGTGGAGGTGTAGGGCACGTAGCCATCGGCCTCCACTCGCACGACCAGCGGTCCGGAGCCAATGGGAATGCTGAAGAAGCCGTTGGCCGCAGTCGAGTCTGCACCGGTCCCTTCATGCCCGGGGAAGCTGACCCGGGCCGCAATGGGCTCACCGGTCTCCGATGCCGTTATTGTGCCGCACACGACTCCGCTTCCCCCGGTTCCGGAGGCTCCGAAGAGAGCCGTGTCGTAGCCGACGGCGCAGATCACGCCCCAGTCGCCGTCCAGCCCTCCCGGAACCGGCAGCATCCCGGTGACCCAGGGATCGGCCTCCCGTCTGTCGAAGGACCCGCAAAGACCCACAACGCCGGCGAAATCGAGAAAAGCGCCGTTGTCCTGATGTATCCTCAGGCCTCCGGCAAGCCGGCTCGGCGGGGAGTAGCCGGGCTGATCGCCCCGGCCCGTGAAGAACCTCGCTGTGTATTCGAGGTACACCAGAGCGCTTCTGGAGGGGAGGGCCGCGCCTATCCCGAAGTCGATGGCGATGTCCGACTCGCTGACGCTTCCCATGACCTGGTCCTCCCAGGACTGACTGAAGCCGCTGAGGCCGAGGTTCATGTGCCCCTCGACCGGTTCGTGGACAGCAGTGCCCAGCCCCATGAGGCCCCAGGAGAAGCCGTCCGTGTGCAGGAATGGGCGGCGGGTCTGGAGCCTGGGCTGGCCGCTGTACCAGTAGCCGTCGTAGTCGGCCGCGCAGTCTACGTAGTTCTCCCCGGGCGGGAAGGCCAGCCAGAGTGCTCCGCCGACCGTAAGCCAGGGCTTGATGGCCCGGCTGTACTTGCCGCTCAGCATCACATCGGCGAACCCGTGCGAACCGTCGAGATAGCCGACGAAGTCGCCCCTGGGGGACTCCTGGTCGTACTGGTAGACGTTGGCGATGTAGGTTCCGGTCAGCCCGATCTCCAGGTAGTCCAGGATGCCGACGTCCACGAGGATAGTGGCGTCGAGGTAGTGCTCGGCATCGTAGATGGTCAGCAGGGTGTCGACGTCCGGGTACCCCGGAGGCCGAAGGCGCACAGTATCGCTGACGCCGGCGTACTGGTACTTCGATATCAGCGCTATCGAGTAGGTGGCCGGAGGCGGGGTCCTGGCATCGATCACTCTGTAGAGGCCGCGAAGCCCGTACACCGACGGGAGCGACCAGGAGACCTGGCAGGCCAGGAGCAGGAGCGCTCCGAGGCACCTCAGGGCCGTTGCTGCTCTCATCCGCTCACCTCGAATCGGATCCCTCGACGAAGAGGAGGGGGCGGGAACCCGCCCCCTCCAGCCTCGTCGCTATCGAGTCTAGCGTCCTACCGAGAGAACGGTGAACTCGATCCTGCGGTTCTGCGCCTTGTTGGCCGCGCTCGTGTTGGGCACGAACGGCTGGCTCTCACCGAACCCGATCGTCGTCAGACGGGCCGCGGGCACCCCGTGGTTGACCAGGTAGGTGAACACCGACGAAGCCCTCTGCTCGCTCAGAGTCTGGTTGTAGGAGGTACTGCCGTCGGAGTCCGTGTGGCCGGCTATCTGTACCCTTGCATCAGGGTTGGCCAGCAGGACCTCGACGATACCGTCGAGCACCGCGTAGGACTCGGGCTTGAGCTGAGCGCTGCCCACGTCGAAGTAGATGTTGCTGAACCTGAGCACCTGACCCTCGACCAGTGCGGGCCTGAGCTCGAAGTTCTGGACCACTGTCTGGTCCTCGCCGACCACCACCGGCTGGCTCTTCGGCAGGTAGTCCTCGGCCTCGACCTTGATGGTCCAGGTGCCTGCCGGGACCTCCACGCTGTAGACGCCCTCGGCATTGGTGGTAACGCTTGGACCGTCGGTTATGTCGGGGAAGGAGATGGTGGCCACCACCGGGTCTCCGGTCTCCGCATCGGTCACGGTACCTACTATCGCCCCGCCGGAAGGCTTGAGCTCGAGCTGGAAGTCCTTGACGACCGACTGGCCGCCCTGGATGACAACTGTGGCCGAGGCTGGCAGGTAGCCTTCTGCCGACACGGCGAAGGGCACACTGCCCTCGGGTATGACTACCGTGTAGTAGCCGGTCTGAGGATCGGAGACGACTGGAGGCACTGCCGTGCCCGGGAACGAGACCGTGCCCTGAACGGGCTCGCCGGTCTCGACATCGGTGACAACTCCGGAGACCGTGCCCGTCGTCGGGGCGGGCCTCTCGGAGATCAGGTCGCTCGAGAAAGCCAGGCTGAAGCCCACGCACCAGTCGTTGGTGCCTCCCAGAGGCAGGGGCGAGCGCTCGAGCCTGTCATCGATGCTCACCGGCCCGGACTGGTAGAGCTCATGGCCGAGATCGTGGTACTCCGGATTGAAATCCGTGATGCCCAGGTCGAAGGTGACGTCCATCATCGCCCCGGCCTTGGTGATGAACCTGATGCCCGGGGTGAAGTAGCCCACCATGTTGTCCTGCTCCCGATCGAGGAAGTACCTCATCGAGAACTCGGTGAAGATGATGGCGAACTGCGTGGGCATCTCGAGAGCCGCCCCGAAGTCGAGCGCGCTCTCCTGGAAGGCCATGTTGACGTGGATGCTGTCGTCGGAGCTGTAGCTCGTGGAGTCGTAGTTGGAGCGGAAGTCCCACATGCTGAAGGACTGCTTGAACCTGTTGTAGGCGCAGTTCATGTGGAAGCGCATGGGGGCCGAGGGCATCACCTCGGCGAAGTCGAACGATATGAGTGCCCCGACTCCTATGGAAGTGTGCCCGGTCGAGAGCCTCGGCCTGCGCATCTCCCACATGGGCGTTGGGGGATACCAGCGCCCGCAGTAGTCCTCGCTGAGGACGATCTCGTTGGTGCTGGGAGCGAACGACCACCAGTTCTGCAGACCCAGCCAGAGCAGGTCGGAGTCACTGATGGGGGCGAAGCCGGCCTTGAAGCCGATGGTCGCATCGCTCAGGCCGTGCACACCGTCCCAGCGGCCGCAGGAGAGACCCCTGGGCTGCTGCATGTCCCTCTCGTAGTAGTTGACCTGGTAGGAGAGCCTGGCGCCCAGCTCGATGTAGTCGAGCACGCCGTAGGCCACGACGAACAGGGCCTCTCCGGAGTGCTCCTTGTCCCG
>JAFGKQ010000162.1 GCA_016928495.1 Candidatus Fermentibacterales bacterium | reverse complement strand
CTGAGCGGCAAGGGAGGCACCGGCAAGACCTGCGTTACCGCGGCTCTCGCGCACCACGCCAGCCAGTCCCTTCCCGTTGCGCTGGTCGACGCGGACGTGGATGCCTCCAACCTGGAGTTGCTGCTCTCTCCGCAGGTTCTGCAACAGTCGGACTTCATGAGTGGCACCAGCTACGCCGTCATCGACAGCGCCTGCACGGGATGCGGCAGGTGCTCCCGGGTGTGCAGGTTCGGCGCTGTCCTTCCCGATGACCGCAATGGCGGCGAGAAGCCAGTCTACCGCATAGATGGACTGGCTTGCGAGGGCTGCGGCGCCTGCTTCCACGAGTGCCCGGAGCGAGCCATCGAGGCCTCTGAAGCGCTTTCGGGGACGATCTACGAGTCGCAGACCTCCTACGGCCCCCTCTTCCATGCCAGGCTCAGGGCAGGGGCCGAGAACTCGGGAAAGCTGATCTCCAGGCTTCGCGAGATGTCGAGAAAAGCTGCGGAGGCCCGATCACTGGACCTCATCATCATCGACGGCCCGCCCGGCATCGGATGCCCGGTGATATCCGCAAGCACAGGGGCCGACCTGGCGATCGTGGTCACCGAGCCCGGAGTCAGTGCGGCCGCCGATCTCGAGCGCGCTCTCGAAGCCTGCAGGCACTTCGGAGTCGAGACTGTGGTCACGATCAACAAGGCCGACCTCAGCCCGGACAACGCGGACAGGATCAGGTGCTACTGCGAGCGGGCCGGCATCCCGTTGCTTCCGGACATACCGTTCGACCCATCGGTCCTGGAGGCAGTGGTCCTGGGTGTGCCGATCCCGGTTCACGCGCCCGACTCGCCCGCCGCGGCAGCCCTGCGTGACCTCTGGCTGGAATTGGGGACACGCACTATTTAACCGAGGAGCCGCTCCGCCTTACAATAAACCGACACGCTAGTTGAATTAGCTTAACTACGTCCCCTTCTTGCGGCTGAGCTTGACGATCCTGATGCAGCAGTCACCACTTGTTCCCCAGAGTAGTTCCGTTGTATTCTCCTCTGAAGATTTGGCAGCGCATGTTGCGCTGCTTTCAGCATAGGCTACTCAGAGGAGGGAGTTGGAGCGAATGAGAAGCAAGGTACTTCTGTTTGCGTGTCTGGGGTTTTCGATAGGGATCATTGCGTGCGGAGACAGCAGCACCGGGCCGAGCGAGCCGGATCCCGGACCGGAAGGCTACTACCCCATGGATGTGGGTTACGCGTGGCAGTTCGACCTCGTGGGCGAGGTGAGCGACAATGACGGGGACTGGGACATCACCGGCAACGAGACCTGGAACGTCACGGCCAACCCTACCCACGACCAGGGCTTCAAGGTCTATCAGGTCAGCGTCAGCTGGGAGGAAACCTGGACTCCATCCGGCGGGGGCACCTCGACCACATACAGCGATAGCTATACCGACTACGTCTATGTCGACGCAAACATCGTCCGTTGGTACGATGAACTCTCCTCAACCGAGTACGTGGTGGACCTCGAGCTGCCTCTAGCAACAGGGAACAGCTGGGATTACTATCCCGACTACCCGGGATTCGTAGTTGCGGAAGTCATGACTCTGTCGGCTTCCGTAGACGTTCCTGCCGGCAACTTCGACAACTGCGCGCACATATCGTTCGACTACGGTCAATCTCCCGACGACTACATGAACCGCTATTACGCCGATGGTGCCGGTATGATCAGCCAAGTAGTCCATTGGGATCACGGGACTACAGATGCCGCTACCTACGAGTACGAGCTAACCAGCTTCACTTACTGACGGGATCGACAGAGGGGCGCAGACCGACTGGTGTCAGTCTTCGAAGTGGCCCCGATAGTAAGGGGAAGGGTGGGAGCCATCGGCTTCCACCCTTCCTGCTCTATTCTCTATTCCCGGCTAGGTTGATTGTCTGGCTCAACCCGACCCGAGGGCATCAGCGAATGGACCATTCAACCCGTGAGTTACTCTTGGTTGCAGTAGACTGCCAGGTTTCTTGAGCTTCTTTGACTACGTCCCCTTCTTGCGGCTGCGCTTGACGATCCTGATGCGCTTCAGCTCGTCGGGAACGGGCAGCTTGCGGTCGTAAGCGACCGGGACCCTGCCCTCTTCGATGTGCAGTATCTCCCGGCCCGCCTTGTGACCAAGCTCGAAGGCCTTGAGGTTCAGGTCCCTGAACCTCTCCGGGACTCTCTGGATAATCGCGTTGCGCCAGGACGCGACCTTGAAGTAGCGCGAGAGCGCTGCCAGCACCCCAAGCGCCATGACGTTGGCCACTATCCTGCTGCCGAACTCCTCGACGCACTTGAGCGTGAGGGGGCATTCGTAGACGCGGCCTTCCGGGATCTGGTCGACGAAGGTGCTGTCGACGAGGATTATGCTGTCTTCTTTAACCTTCTCGGCGTACCTGCTGCAGCTCTCCTGGTTCATCGCGAGCAGGAAGTCCAGGTGTCTGCAATTGGGGAACAGGATGGGCTTCCTCGATACGATCACGTCGGTACGACTCGAGCCTCCGCGGGCCTCGGGGCCGTAGCTCTGGGTCTGGCAGACCTCGTAGCCCTCGGCTATCGCGGCCTCGGCCGCGATCAGCCCTGCAAGCCCGAGGCCCTGTCCGCCGGAGCCGCTGAATCTCATCTCCGCGTACTTCATTGCCCGGCTCCAGCCACTGCCTTGCGAGCCTTCTCGCAGAGTCCCTCGTACCTGTCGAGGTACTCGGGCCTCTCACGGTCCACGAAGACCCCCCTGACGATCTTGCCCTCCAGCTCCTCCGCCGAGAGCTTGGCAGCCTGCGCCCTGTTGACCGTGTTGTCTCTGAGGTCCTCCATCATCTTGACCGCGCTGCCCAGCCTGTTCGCCCTGCCGTAGTTGGTCGGACAGGGCGAGAGCACCTCGACTATCGAGAAACCTCTCTTGGCCATTGCCGCCTTGATGAAGCCGTCCAGCTCCATGACATGGTAGACGGTTCCCCTGGCAACGTAGGTCGCTCCGGCGCCCGCCGCCAGCTCGCAGGTGTCGAAGACCGGTTCGATGGCCCCATAGGGAGCGGTTGACGCTACGGTGTCCTCCGGAGTCGTGGGCGAGGCTTGCCCCCCGGTCATCCCGTAGTTGTAGTTGTTCACGATGATCGTGGTCATGTCGATGTTGCGGCGAGCGGTGTGGATCAGGTGGTTGCCGCCTATGGCCAGGCCGTCTCCGTCACCCATGACCGCGAGTATGTTGAGCCTGGGGCGGGCCATCTTCACCCCGGTGGCGAAAGCGAGCGCCCTTCCGTGGGTAGCGTGCAGCGTGTTGAAGTCGACGTAGACGGGCATCCGGGAAGTGCATCCGATCCCGGACACCATGCATATGTCGTCCTTCTTCCAGCCAAGGGCGTCGACCGCCCTGATGATCGAGCCCATCACTATCCCGATGCCGCAGCCGGGGCACCAGACGTGGGGGAACTTCTTCTTCGCCCTCAGGTACCTGTACTCGTAGGGAAGATGGGCGGGCATCCTACATCACCTCCAGAACCGCGCTCACGATCTCCTCGGGCGTTATCTCGTAACCGTCCACCCTATGGAGCGGCACGACCCTGACGGAGTCCGATGTCATCCTCTCCACCTCGTGTATGACCTGGCCCTGGTTGAGCTCGGGAACCAGCACGATGTCCTTGTCGTCCAGGTTCTCCTTGAGAAGCTTGTCCGGAAAGGGCCAGAGAGCGACGGGGCGGAAGATGCCGACCTTCACGTTCTCTTCCTTCCTGAGCATCTCCCTCGCTGCCAGGGCGGAGCGATAGACGGAGCCGTAGGCGAATATCGCGATCCTGGCGCCCGCGAGATCATGCATCTGAACGTCCACCAGCTCCTCGAGCCTTCTCGTGACCTTGTGCTTGAGGCGGAGCATCTTGTCATTGACCTCGGTCACGTTCCGTGTGGGGAACCCCTGCTTGTCGTGCGTGAGGCCGGTCACATGGAACCTGTACCCGGAGCCGAAGCTGGCCATCGGTGAAACGTTGCTGGGGGTCGGGTGGTAGTGCTCGTACCACTCCCTGGGTACGTCGGGCTCCAGCCTCTCGAT
>JAFGKQ010000161.1 GCA_016928495.1 Candidatus Fermentibacterales bacterium | reverse complement strand
GGAAGGGCCAGCGGCTGCGGTTGCTCGCCCAGACCAGGTACAGGCGCAGGCCGGTTGCCTCAGCCGTCTTCCGGGAGCCGGGAGGCAGCGCCTTCGTCGAGTTCGGCACGCCCGAGACCGCCGTTGCTCCCGGACAGGTTGCAGCCCTATATGATCCGGATGACGGCAGGCTCATCGCGGGCGGCATGATTGCAGAGTGATCCCCGTGAGCTTCGCGGCAGGGAGGTTCTGGCCGGCATGAGCTCGTCCGGTGTTCTGGACAGGATCCAGGCGCTTCGAAGGGAGAGGGGCGCTCTGATCCTCGCCCACTGCTACCAGCCCGCCGGGATCCAGGACATCGCCGACCGCGTCGGAGACTCGCTCGATCTGAGCCGGGCGGCAGCCTCCTCTCCCGAGCCGGTGATCGTGTTCTGCGGCGTCAGGTTCATGGCCGAGACCGCTCACATCCTGGCTCCCGGCAAGACGGTCCTGCTGCCCGATCCCACAGCCGGCTGTCCTCTTGCGGACAGCCTGGACATGGGTGCTCTGAGGGCTCTTCAGGAGATGGCTGGTCCGTCATCCCTCACCGTCATGTACGTCAACTCCCCGGCAGAGGCCAAGGCGGCCAGCTACGCCTGCTGCACCTCGGCGAACGCGCTGCAGGTCGTCGAGCGGGCTCCTTCCAATCGCGTGGTCTTCGCTCCGGATCGCAACCTCGGGGAGTTCGTGAGCCGTAGCCTGGAGGGACGGAAGGAGCTACTCATCTACCAGGGCTGTTGCACCACGCACGCCAATGCGGACCTGGACGATCTGCTCTCCTCGAAGAGGGATTGGCCCGATGCCGAGGTGCTGGTCCATCCCGAGACCCCGCCCGCGTTCTGGGAGAACGCTGATTTCGTGCTCGGCACCGGCGGCATGGTCAGAAGAATCCGGGAGTCCGCCGCAGGGCGGTTCCTGATAGGAACGGAAAGGGGCATGATCCACAGGCTCGAGACCCTGTACCCGGAGAGGAGCTTCAGGGTAGTGGGCTCCATCTTCTGCCCGAACATGAAGAAGGTGACCCTGGAGGCGATAGAGCGCTCGCTCGCCACTCTCTCCCCGGCGATAACGCTCCCCGCCGAGCTCAGAGAGAGAGCTCTCCGAGCCGTAAGACGCATGGCCGAGACGGGATGATGGGCACTCCGATCCTGGCCTTCACCACGGACTGGATTCCCGCCCCGGAGCCGGAGGCCGCGTGCAGGGGGCGGTGGCGTTTCACGCTGAACTCGAGCTACATGTCTCTTGCGAGCGGGGCAGGCTGCCTTCCTCTCTCGCTTCTCCCATGTCGTCCCTCCGACCTGCGCCGCTTCCTCGAGAGCGTGGACCTCGTGGTGCTGACCGGCGGCGGCGATCTGGATCCGCCCTTCTCCTGGCGTGACGCCGGGCATCGACCGGACTCGATGGACTACGAGACCAGGGCTCATTGGGAGGCTTCGGTCTACCGGACGGCCCGTGACGCCGGGGTTCCGGTGCTGGGCATATGCCT
This sequence comes from Candidatus Fermentibacterales bacterium, assembly GCA_016928495.1. Classification (GTDB taxonomy): domain Bacteria; phylum Fermentibacterota; class Fermentibacteria; order Fermentibacterales; family JAFGKQ01; genus JAFGKQ01. Next base: position 3,322 of record JAFGKQ010000161.1, on the reverse strand, counting down.
GGGGTTCCAGGTGATAGCCATCCTGGAGGGCGCCCGGCTCATACCCGACATACCCTCTGAGGTCGAGGGCTGCCTCGACCACCACGGGCAGCCCGGCAGCCCCCGGCACCACCCGCTCTCGGTGGACGGCTCCACCTTTCTGGGGGGACTCCTGCCCGACGGCGCCGTCGTCTGCAGCTACCATCACCAGGGCATCTCCAGAGCACCCGACGGCTTCATCACCTGCGCCGTCACGAGCGATGGCGTCGTCGAGGCCTTCGAGAGCCCCGACATGAAGGTGTTCGCCGTGCAGTGGCATCCGGAGAGAGAGCCGGGGGGCGCGGCCCTGGTGAGGGCGATTCTGGATGAGACCCCGGGGGCGAGAGGGTGATCTACGCTGCGGTTCCCAGAGAGGTCGAGAGAGTCTGGGGCTCCCTGAGGAGCTCCGAGGGTCGGGCCGTCGGGGAGATCTGGCAGCTCTACCACACGCAGCGGGGCGAGTCATCAGGGCTGAGGGCGCTGTCGCCCCCGGGCTGTCGCACTGAGACGACCGTGGCGGACCTGGTCTCGGAGGGGCTGCTCCCGCGCAACGCGATGGGCGTCTTTCCGCTTCTCGTGAAGACGCTTCACACGGCCCGGGCGCTCTCCGTCCAGGTGCATCCCGGGGCGAGCCCGGGAAGCCCGGGGAGGAAGGACGAGACCTGGTTCGTTCTTGGCTGCGGCGAGGACTCGTGGCTTGCCTGCGGGCTGGAGCGGGGAGTGGGCCCCGACGATCTGCGAGAAGCGATCGAGAGCGACGGCGACCCGATGCGCCTGATGTCGCGCAAGAAAGCCCGCCGCGGAGACATCCTCCATCTTCCCGCGGGGTGCATCCACGCGCTGGGCCCCGGGCTCGAGGTGCTGGAGATACAGGCCAACTACGATGTCACCTTCAGGTTGTACGACTGGGACAGGCTCGGGGCGGACGGCAGGCCGAGAGAGCTGCATACCGACCTGGGCCTGAAGGCGCTGGACTGGCGGACACGGGCGGGCTGTCTCCGAGTCGGGCGAATGGGATCGGACCGGCCCGACCTGTCGGTCTGCGCGAACCCGTCCTACGTGCTCGCCTGGCTGGAGCAGGGCGGCCACACGCTGCTGGCCGGATCCGTGGCGTTCGTTGTCGAGGGCAGTGCGCTGGCCGATGGGGAAGAGGCCCGGGCAGGGACCTGTCTCGTCTCCGATGCCGGAGGAGGCGAGCTGATGATGATGGGCAGGGGCGTGAGAGCGGACCCGGCTGGGAACGGGCAGGGATGAGCGATACAGCCGTTGTGATAATGGCCGGAGGGCGCGGCACCAGGTTCTGGCCCGCCTCCACCGTCACCAGACCCAAGCAGTTCCTCGCGCTGACCAGCGGCGGGGAGAAGACCCTTCTGCGTGAGACGATCGAGAGATCGCTGCTGCTCACCGGAGCAGGCAACGTCTACGTCGTATCGGGAATGGACCACGAGGCCAGGGTCAGGGAGATCTGCTCCCCGGAGATACCGGCGGACAACATCCTGCTTGAGCCCGCAGGGCGCAACACCGCCGCCTGCATCGGATGGGCCGCCACGGTCCTGAGGTCGAGAAGCGGCGGCGGCTCGCCTCCCGTGATGGTGGTCCTTCCATCGGATCACAGGGTTGAGCCGGTGGAGGAGTTCGTCCGGACCGTCAGGTCAGCCGTGGATACTGCCGCGGACGGCTGGCTGGTGACCATAGGCGTTCCACCGTCCAGACCGGCAACCGGCTACGGCTACCTCGAGATGGGGGAGCCGGTGTCGCCCGTCGCCTTCAGGGTCGAGCGGTTTCGCGAGAAGCCCCCTCTGGAGGAAGCGGAGCGGATGTGCCGGGCGGGGAGCTTTCTCTGGAACGCCGGCATGTTCGTCTGGAGGACCGATCGGATTCTCGAGGAGATAGAGGCTCATATCCCTGTTCTCGGAAGCGGGCTCTCGAGACTCGAGGACCCAGGCTGGACGCCGGAGGCCGTCTACGAGGCGCTCCCTTCAGTGTCCGTAGACTACGGCGTGATGGAGAAGGCTGCGCGAGTGGCTCTCGTCCGGGCGAGCTTCGACTGGGATGATCTGGGCGACTGGCCCTCCGCCAGGCGCGCCGGGGTGACCAGGGGCGAGTCGCTGCTGGTCGACTCGAAGGACGTCACGGTCTGGTGCGAGGATGGCAGCCTGACGGTCGTGCTCGGGGTCTCGGGAATCTCCGTGGTGCGCACCGGGGGCGTGACCCTCGTCATGTCCGACTCGGACTCCCAGAGGCTCAGGGAGATCGTTCGGGCCATCGAGGAGACCAGACCGGATCTGGTCTAGGATTTTTTGGGGGGTTCCTCGGCCGGCGGCGAAGGCTGCGTTATGACGACGCTCGAGCCAACGACAAGCCAGTAGTACGCCCATCTTGCGTTGGACTCGCTGAGCCTCACACAGCCGTGGGAGAGCCTGCGACCCAGGAGGTGGTCTCTGCCGCGGGGGCCCTGGTGGAGCCCCAGCGATCCGTCCGGGTGTATACAGATCCAGTAGGGCATGGGAACCATGTAGGTGCTGGACACCGGGGCGCGCCTCCTGTACTGCACCTCGTAGCAACCCGGCGGAGTGGAGTAGCCTGCCCTTCCGGTGGAGACCAGGGCCAGGTTCTCCTCTCTTCCGCATTCCTCGAAGAGCGCGACCTGGAGGTCCGTCGAGATCGTCACCGACCTGGAATGCTCCGGGTCGGGGGAGCCGGGCACGCAGCAGGACTGCAGGGCGGAGCCGGGATCTGTCGAGGCAGCGGCATGCATCCCGAAGGACGTGATCATGAAGCCGAGCATAGCAGCCAGACCGCTGGACAGACAGACCACGGCGGACCCACCTTTCCTCCGTCATAGCGGAGCAACAACCATGTAGGGTCTGCTCCGGGGGGTGTCAAGGCAGGGCCGGGCGGTGCCGTGATCGACGCCCGCGACCGCCGCCGGGCCCTCATGTCGTTGACGTGCAGTGGCCCCGGTGTAAGATTGCCTGATCGTGTCGTTGCCTGGCGGGCGACGCCTGTGGCTTCGGTCGTCCGCCTCCAAACATCGAGCGGAAGCTCTTGAGACAGGGGGACTGGTCTTGACCAACGTAAGAAGGAGCCTGCTTGCCTCGGTCCTGCTCGTTTCCGCAGTCCTGCTTGCGGCATGCGCCTCACCCGCGCTGACGGGCATCAAGGTACACATTCAGAACGGCGAGTACGAGGACGCGGTTCATCTCGCGGACAGCGTGATAGCCGCCGGTGAGGGCCAGAACGCGGAGATCTGGCTCTGGCGAGGCAGGGCCATGGGCCGCCTCGGCAACTACCCCGGGGCTTC
>JAFGKQ010000160.1 GCA_016928495.1 Candidatus Fermentibacterales bacterium | reverse complement strand
GGCCGTGGACCGGGACGGGGCAGGGCTGGAGGCCCTGGGGCAGCACGATGGGCTCGAGACCCTCACGCTGGACATCACAGAGAGGCAGGGCGTGCTGGAGATGGTCCGGCGGCTGGAGTCGGATCGGCGCAGGATCAGGTCGGTAGTGGTATCCGCTGCCGTGCACAGCACCCACCCCGCGGAGCGCCTGACCGACGAGATCGTAGACCGCGTCCTCGACGTGAACCTGGCCTCCCACATCAAGCTGGTCCGTGACCTGATCCCCCTCATGACGGAGGGCGGCTCGATCATCGGCGTCAGCTCGATAGCCGCATGCGTCGGTGTCCCGATGTCCTCAATGTACTCCGCGTCCAAGTGGGGGCTGGAGGGGTTCTACGAGTCACTCTGGGCCGAGGTTTCGAGCAGGGGCATCAACGTTTCGCTGGTGCATCCGGGAAACGTGAACACCGGTTTCAACGAGACCGGCAACACATGGGAAGCGACCGGTGACTCGGTCCTGGCGCGGCGCTACCGCAACGTCGTCTCCAGGATCGACAGCAGATACGGGATCGCCCCCCGCACGGTAGCGTCGGTCATCGTGAGGATCATCTCCAAGAAAAGGCCGCGCTTCTGCTACGTCGTCGGCGGCAACGCCAGGAAGGCCAACTGGGCGAAGAAGCTGCTGGGCCGCGACCTCGCCCTGAGACTGATGTCCAAGTTCTTCGGCTTTCGGGGACGCTCGGGGACGTAGTTAAAGAAACTCAAGAAACTAGTCCAATTATCAGGCTCATAAAGAACGTTTCGAGATTAACACCACTATATATGGTATATTAACCTGCTCTTGTGAGACTAAAAGGCCAAGTTTCTTAAGTTTCTCTAACTACGTCCCCGGACCCAGCGGTCGATGCCCTGGGCGGCGAGCTTGGCGTCGGCGATGGCTGTCACCGCGTCCATGTTGGTGTTCACGATGTCGCCGCCGGCGAAGACACCGGGGATGGAGGTCATGCCGTTCTCGTCGACCCTGACCTTCCTGGCTGGGGTGAACTCGAGCTGCTCCCTGAGCGGCTCGGGCAGGAACGAGAAGTCCGGGCCCTGGCCTATTGCCTCGATGATCATGGTGCCCTCGAGCACCATCTCCTGGTCGTCGTAGAAGGTCGGGGCGAACCGGCCGTTCTCGTCGAACACCGACCTGACCTTCATGCACAGGAGCCCGCGGACGTTGCCCTGGTCGTCGAGCAGGACCTTCTTAGGTCCCCATCCGGGGTTGAAGAGGATGCCCTCCTCACAGGCCTCTTCGATCTCCTCCTCAGTGGCCGGCATCTCCTCCCAGTCCTCCAGCGAGACCGTCTGAACACGCGCGGGCTCCCCGGGATGCTGGGCGTGCTGGAGGCGCAGGGCCTCGCGAGCGACGTCCATGGCGACGTTGCCTCCGCCGATCACGATCACGTCGGACGTGACCTGTGTCATCTCGTCGGTCTTGTTCCGTTCCAGGAAGGAGAGGGCAAGCGCACACCTGTCCGCGTTCTCGACCCTCGTGGAGCGGCTGACGGTGCAGCCTATGCCGAGGAAGACCGCGTCGAAACTCTCCATCAGATCCTGGAAGGAGACCTCACGACCTACCCTGGTGTTGTAGCGGAAGTCCACGCCGAGGGAGGCTATGTTCTCGACGTCCTTCTCGATGCTCTCCGCCGGGAGGCGGTAGCGGGGAGGGCCGGTCCTGATGATGCCGCCTCCGGCCTCCCGCTCGTCGAACACGGCCACATCGTGGCCGATCAGCCGGAGGAAGTATGCCAGGGAAACACCGCTGGGCCCCGCGCCGACCACGGCGATCCTCTTGCCCGTCGGCTCTCCGGGCTGTTGCTCGAGGGCGTTCCTGTAGTCCCCGATCGAGTCGCAGACGAATCTCTTCAGCCACCTGATCGCCAGCGGCTCACCCCGGAAGCGGAGTGAGCAGGCATCCTCGCAGTGCTTCATGCATATGCGTCCGCAGATGGACGGGATCGGGTTGTCCTGGAAGATGGTCCTGAGCGACTCCGCCGGCTGGTCCTCATAGATGGCCCTGATGTAGTCGGAGATCTTCAGATGGGCCGGGCAGGCCTCCTCGCACAGGGCGCACTCGAGGCACCTCTCGGCCTCCCTGATGGCCTGCTCCCTGTCGTAGCCGATCACCTGCTCGATGAACGAGGTCTTCCGCTCATCCGGCGGGACCTGGGGCATCTCGACTCTCTCCGGCTCGAAAAGCGCGAACCGCAGATCGGAGTCAAAACCCTGATAGTCGCGCTTCCTGTGACCCAGGCTGGCCTTGAGGACCGAGTACTGGCCATCCGGGAGGTATGTCTTCTCGTCCGTCTTCTCGTCCCTGGGGGTGAAGACAAAGGTTTTCGTGTCGAAGTGGATGTGGAAGTAGTCCCTGGAGAGCCTGAGTGAGCCCGGGGGGCAGATGTCCACGCAGAGCCCGCAGAAGCAGCACCGGCCGTAATCGAGTTCGGGCCTCTCGTTCTTCTCGCCGGGCCCCGGCTCGATCTCGGGGTGCTCCACCATCCGTATCGCGTCGTTGGGGCAGATGTCCGCGCAGTTGCCGCAACCGGTGCAACTCTCCCAGTCGTTGAGGTGGAAGCCGCGGTAGCGGCGCGCCGGCTCCTTCAGCTCGAAGGGGTACCTCAGCGTCTTGGGTTTCCGGAAGAGGTACTTGATGGCGTTGAGGGGGCTCAGGATGCTTGGCCTTGCCATTCTAGACTCTCTCTCTCCGGGCTCTTGCCGCCGCGCTCATCTGTCTATCTCCGGAGCAACAACGTAGAGACTGATCATTATGTTCCCTACGTCCGAGATGCTGGCCCCACGCAGCGCATGCTCCAGCACTGTCAGCCCATGCGGGTACGACGGGGTCCTGAAGTAGGCCCTGTGAGGCTTGTCGCCGCCAT
>JAFGKQ010000159.1 GCA_016928495.1 Candidatus Fermentibacterales bacterium | reverse complement strand
CGGACAGCCGGCGTTCAGATCGATGAAGTCGAAGCCGAAGGACGGATCGGATACCATCGCAGCCGCCGTCGCCAGCTCCCCGGGCCTGCTTCCGAACAACTGAGCGCCGAGCGGCACCTCTTCGGGAGAGTGGCTGAGGAGGGCCAGACTCCGTCGTGATCCACGCACCAGGCCGGCTGCGCTCACCATCTCGGTGAGCACGCAGGTTGCGCCCATGCTCAGGCAGACCCTCCTGAATGCGGAGTCCGTCAGACCCGCCATCGGAGCCAGCACCGCCCCCTCGTAGAACCACCTCAAGCCGGGAGACCACACTGAGGAGAAGCTGGGGGCATCATGTCCTCCGGGAGAGCAGTCTCATGGTCATGTCGGCATGAAAGGAGCTCCTGACGAGCGGGCCAGCCTCCACGGCATCAAAGCCCATTCCCATGGCTGCCAACCTGATACTCGTGAACTCATCGGGATGGACGTAGCGGCTGACCGGTCGGTGACGGGACGACGGCTGGAGGTACTGGCCCAGGGTGAGGATGCGGACCCCGGCATCGAAGAGCCTGGAGAGGGAGGTCATGACCTCCTCGCGAGCCTCTCCCATGCCCAGCATCATCCCGCTCTTCAACGGAATGTCGGGCCGCAGACCGCAGAAGCTGGACAGGAGTCCGAGGGAGACCTCGAAGCTGGCTCCCGGCCTGACAGAGGGGAAGAGGGAAGGGACGGTCTCGATGTTGTGGTTGAGCACGTCCAGAGGTGATGACGCTAACAGCTCGATAGAAGAGGCCTTACCTTTGAAGTCCGGAACCAGGAGCTCTATGGTGGCGTCCGGCAGCTCCCTGCGGATCGAGGCCGCTGTAGAGGCGAAATGCCGTGCTCCTCCGTCAGGCAGATCGTCCCTTGTGACCGACGTGACCACCACGTGCTCCAAACCGAGCTCCCGGGCAGCCCCGGCGATCCTGGACGGCTCGTCCGGATCGAGTGGCGGCAACCCGGGCGGCTCATCGCCGTTCGCCTGATGCTCGACAGCGCAGTAGGTGCAGGCCCTCGTGCAGACCGTGCCCATTATCATGAAGGTGGCGGTGCCGCGGCCGTAGCAGTGCCCTCTGTTCGGACACCTCGCCTGCTCGCACACCGTCTCGAGCCTGTAGGCGGCCAGAACACGGCGGACCAGGTTCGCGCTGCGCCCCGGAACCGGGGTGGCTCTCAGCCATGGAGGCTTGCGTGCCCGCAGCTGGTTTTCCGATCCGTTTCCCGCTCTGCTCATGCCTGCTACGGGGAACCGGCGGCAGGCGAGAGCGCCGCTGCGGCAAGCCGCTGCTTCTCACGGACCCTGTCCCGGAAAGCAGGGGTCAGGAGAGCGTTCAGATCGAGCTCCCGGAACGGCTCGGCGAGCGCTCTCTCGAAAGACCCGCGCAGGCTGGTGTGGACTTCTTCGGCCGTAGTGGCCGGCCTGTGCTCGCGTATCCCGGCCACCCCTCGCTCCAGGCTTGCGCGAAAGGCCTCCCTCATCGACGAGGGAGAGCCGGCTGGCAGATAGTCGGCAAGCCCCGGCTGGTCGTTGACCAGAAGCACGCTGCCGTGTTCCAGGAAGCCCCTCTGCGTCCTGGCCTGAGCGCTTCCGACCACCTTCCTGCCTCCGATCATGACCTCGCTTCGTCCGTGGGAGGCGAAGCAGGGGCTCGAGGGTGCTCCCCTGGAGCCCCTGGGAGCGGAGGTGTCCGGCGTCCTGCCCGCGAACGCATCCAGCCCCAGGCCCCTCAGTGCCTCTACGAGTGGGGCCGAGATGCGGTCCAGGCTCTCGCCGAGGCTCGCTCCCAGGAACGGGTGCCCCCTTGCAGCCACGATGCTGTAGGTCACCTCGTGCTCGTGCCAGACGGCACGTCCACCGGTGGGCCTTCGCACGACGTCCGTGCCCGCCTCGAGCAACCGGCGCAGGTCGAGCTCCCGGCCGGGGTCCTGAAGGCGCCCGAACGAGACACACCCCGGGCTCCACTCGAAGGTCCGGAGCACAAGCCGGAAGGGAGCGGTCCCGGCGTCGATCATCTCGAGCAGGAGCTCGTCGAGCGCCATGTTCCAGGCTCCGGTTGCCGGTCGGGTTCTTGCGTAGGCGATCAAGGCCGCGACACTCCTCCTTCCGCGGGATACGCCGCCGTCCGGACGAGACGACACGGATCCTGCCGAAGATAAGCAGAAACAGCGGGCTTGTCGCGATAGGTGACGCTGGAACCATTGTCAGCAGCGGGGGTAGCTCTTAGATTGAGCCGCACAGGCCCGTGCCACTGCCGCCGGCCAGTGGCGCACGCTTCTTCCGGGGAAGGACACAGGATCCTTGAGAAAGCTCCCGATCGGCCGTTTCCTGCTGCCCGCCTTCGTTCTCCTCGCGTCTGTGGCCCGGGTCGCCGCCGCCGATCCCTACAGGGACGCGGGCTCCTCAGCCTTCGCCTTCCTCAAGACGGAGACGTCGGCCAGGGCTGCTGCCCTCGGGAGCACCGGGCTTCTCGCCGCCGGCTCCATGGGGCTTTTCGCCAATCCTGCCCTGGTCGGGGGCCAGAGCGCCCGGATCTCGGCCACGCACAACGAATGGCTGGGCTCGGCCCGGGAGGAGTGCGTCTGCTGGGTCGGTCCCACCGGACCCTTCTTCTCTTCGCTCGGGGTCCGCTTCCTTCACGTGAGCGACATCGAGATGAGGGAGTCCGCGACCTCGGAGCCGCTCTCCACTTTCAGCGCCTACGACATGGCGTTCCAGGCCGCGGCCGCTGCGCGTCTCGGAGCCTTCGACGTGGGTCTCGGCGCCAAGCTGTTGAGAGAGAAGATCTGGAGAGAGGATTCCTGGGGGTTCTGCTTCGATGCCGGGTTCCGCTACGAGCCCTGGCCTTTCATCCAGCTCGCCGGGGCCGTGCTTCACGTAGGCCCTTCGTTCACCCTTGCAGATGAGCCTCACCGGATGCCCATGAGCTGGAGCCTCGCCGGCGCCGCGACCGGCGACCTGCCCGGGCTGCCAGGAGAGGCCATGCTTATCGCGAGAGTCTCGAAGTCGATCGACTCCAGGCCGGACCTCGGTCTCGGGATCGAGTACCTGCCTGCCGGATGGCTGGCCCTGAGGGGTGGCTATCGTCCTCTTCATGACTCCGAGTCCTTCTCCGCCGGACTCGGCCTGCGCGCGGGGGGCTGGACGCTGGACTACGCGATGGCGCCCTACGCCAGCAGTCTGGGAACCACCCACAGGTTCTCTCTGGCTCGAAGCATCTGAGCCGGAGCCTGGCTCAGGGCTCTCGATGCGGATACTCCTGACGAACGATGACGGCATTGGCGAGCCGGGCATCGCCTCCCTGGAGAGTGCTTTCCGTGATCACGAGCTGATCGTGGTCGCGCCCTCGACCCACATGAGCGGTTGCAGCCAATCCCTGACTCTGCGGTCCTGGATCACCCTCGAGAAGCTCGACGAGAGCCGCTATTCCGTTTCCGGGACCCCGGTGGACTGCGTCAAGCTGGCCCTGCTCGTCGCCTACGCGGAGTCAGGGCCTCCGGACCTGGTGCTCTCCGGGATCAACCCGGGCGCCAACCTGGCCAACAACGTCGAGTACTCCGGAACCGTCGCGGGGGCGGCCGAGTCCGCCTCCTGGGGGATCCCGGCGATAGCGGTGAGCCTCTCCATGCGCTCCTCTCGGCTCGAAGGGCACCTGGACAAGGCGGCCGCCCTCTTCAGGGAGCTCTTCGACGCTGGCCTGTTGTCGAGGATACCCGGCGGCAGCTTCCTCAACGTGAACATCCCCGATCTGTCCAGGGGACGCCCACGCGCTGCCGTCTGGACGAGACTGGGGAGCTTTGCCGGTGACCTTCCGTTCGATACCGAGGGCGACGAGGGCCCTCGAGGGCCGGAGGAGGCTGCTCCCCGGGTGCGGCGCCTGAGGTACCGCACGGAAGCCGCACGCCGGGAGCATCCCGGCGATTGCTGGAGGGGCACCGACCTCGGAGCCTACTACTCCGGTCTGATAAGCGTCTCCCTTCTCGACAGGGACCGCACCCACAGAATCCCGCGAAAGGCGGTCCGGGAGTGAGAGCCGTCCTGACGATCGTGCTCTCCGGGCTTGCCGTGGCATCCGGTCAGGACGCGGTCTTCCTCAGGCACAGCGCCACCGTTGATGCCACCCAGGGCGACGGCGCGTACGTCGAGAGGGCCCTCGAGGAGATACTGCTGCTCACCGGAAGGGGCGTCATCCGCTTCGGAGAGATGGTGGTAGGGTACCACGACGATTGGGAGGAGGTCACCGTCCTCAGGGCCGAGAGCCACCCTTGCAGGGCCGGCCGCAGGGAGATGGATGCACTGGAGACCAGGTCCGCGCACCGTTCCCTCTCGGCCGCTTCGAGGCTGGAGAGCTCCCTCAGGGAGGTCTCTCTGGTCTTCCAGGGCATCGAGATCGGCGACACGGTGATCGTAGAGCTGGAGAGGAGGGTATCCTCGCTTCCGATAGCCGACGCCTACTCCTACGCCTTCTTCCCGCAGGGCCGCGACAGCATCGATTCTGCCGACTTCACCGTGATATGGCCCACCGGCAGGCCCCTCATCGTATCCCACGACCCGGCGGGATCCGAGCCGTCCTTCCGATCCTGGACCACGGACGGGGGAAGCCGCACCGTAAGGAGCTGGCAGTGGGGGGGGAGCAGCGCCGCGGGAGGCAGCGCCGAGCTCGGGCTCCCCCTCTGGGAGACGCTCGACAGGGTCCTGGTCTCGAGCTGCACGCCAGAGCAGCTCAGTCTGAGCCTCGCGAGGAGGTTCCAGCCTCTCGTGGAGTCCGATCTTGCGCCCGAGGTCGCCGCCATCCTCGATTCCGTGCCACCGGACCCCGACTCTCTCAGGCTCTGGGTTGCCCGGGAAGTCTCCTACCTGGGGGGCGAGTTCGGCCAGTGGGCCGGGTTCGACGCCCGGACCCCGCTCGAGACGATCAGGGAGGGCTGCGGCGTGTGCAGGGACCAGGCGGTCCTTCTGGCTCATCTGTTGCACCATGCGGGATTCGAGGCCGGGCTGGCCTTCATGAGCTCCTCTCACAGGCTGGAGGAGCTTCCCGGCATCAGGAGCTTCGATCACGCCATAGCGTTCTTCAGGCAGGACCCCGGGGGTGTGATGGAGTTCCTGGACCCCTCCGCTGCCTCTTCCCGTTCCGGGATTCCCTGGGCCCTGAGGGGATCGAGTTGCCTGCCGGCCACGGACCCCGGAAGCCCCATTGCCGGGATCGCCGATCCGCTCTCCACGGATACGCTGCGGATGCGCTTCTGCGGGGTACTGGCGCTCGACCCGCCGAGGATGAGGTACTCCTGCGTGATCGAGCTGCACGGCGCCGCCGGTGACCTGCTGAGAGAGATGACGGAGCTGGCGGGTGGTGCGGACGCCGGAGAGGGGCTGCTGCTCACCCTGTTCGCGCCGTGGGGCTCCTGTTCGCTGTCGGTGGCCTCATCCAGCCCTCCGGGGGTCCTGAGCGTCTCCGGAGCCGGGACCATGCCTCTCCGGGCCGTTGCCGGCTCCGACTCGTCGCTGTTCGTGCTCCTGCCCGGTCTCTCGGACCTGGACCTGCTGGGATCCAGGCTCTGCTACAGGATCATGGCAGGCCTGCCGGTGCGTGATGGAGAGGAGGCGAGACAGGGGATGATGATCGACACCCCGATGCTCGAGGTCCTGGAGATCGACCTGGCTGTCGCGGATTCCCTGCAACCCCGCCTGATGACCGCTGTCCGCTCACAGGGCGACGCGAATCGGCTGCACTCGGCGGAGACCCGGATCGATGGCGACACCATCCGCCTCAGGGAGTCCTGTGATCTCACGCCGGTGCGCCCCGCCCCCTCCAGATGGGCTCTCATCCGCGCCGCAGCGTTCTCTTCCAGGGAGATGTCCGGCGATCTCTCAGGCAGGGTGGTGGTGCTGAGACCGTGATCTGCGCCCTTGTCTCCCGCATCCTGGCGTCTCTCGCGCTCGCCGGACAGCTCGATCCGTCCGGCGGGGCTCTGATCGAGGAGTACAGGATAGACGCTCGCCTGGATGCTGACACGATGCGCGTAAGGACAAGGGTCCTGGCTCGGGCGGAGGGTCCCCTGGGGGCCGCGCTGTTGCGCAGAGCCGGGGACAGGTACGATCCGGAGGTGCAGTCGCTTTCCCTGCTCCTGGCGAGGATGGGCCCCCTCGGGGGCGGGGGGGAGGTCGAGTGCTGGTCTGATATTCCGGAGTGGGCCGTGGACACCCTCTACGATGCCTCTTCCGGTCGCGCGGAGCTGGTTTTCGTGTTTCCCGGCCTGACGACCGGCTGGGCCGTTGAGTACGAGGTCGAGTTGCTCGACTGGAGCGGGCTCTGGGAATGCGGGCCGTGGCTCCGCTTCTCGCCCGGTGAGCTGCCGGGCATCTCGAGCCTGGAGCTGGAGATCAGGGATGATGACGGCGGGCGCCGGATCTCCTTCGAGACGGACCTGCCGGGGGATTACACCGAGGCGCCCGGCTCCCGGGCGGGGGAAGGGCATCTCGTGCTCCACGCGAGCCATCCAGACTCGGGTCTCCGCGTGTCAGCCATCGCTTCATGGGAGGAGCTGTCCGGGCTGGTTCTCGCGAGCGCATGCAGCCTGGCCGGGTCCCCCAGCCCGCCGGACCTGAGGGAGGCTGAGCTGGAGATAGCCGCGAGGTCCGCGATCGGCGCGGATCTGGCGAGAAGGGCCAGCTTCGCGCTCACGGACAACCTGAGGCTCATCGCATCTCCCCCTCTGCACAGGAGTTTCAGTTGCAGGAGCGCACAGGAGATACTCGACTCCAGGATCGCATCCTCGCTCGAGATGTGCGCGCTGCTCTCGAAGATGCTGGTCGATCTCGGGCTCCCCGCCGCGCTGATCGCCTGCAGCGAGTGCGAGCCCTCGATACCGCTTCCCGATCAGTGGACGCGTTTCGCGGTGAGGCTCGAGACCGCCTCCGGAGAGCTCTACCTCGAGCCGGCCGCCTGGGCCTCGCCCGCCGGCTACCTTCGTCGGCCGGAGGGCCTGTGGGTGCTCGAGCCCGGCGGGGCCTGCCCGCCCTACCTTGCGCCCAACACGCCTTCCGAGAACGCCTGCCTCGAGGAATACGAGCTCGATCCGACCGCCGGGCGGATCGAGATGAGAGTCCAGCCCAGGGGTCACTACAGCGAGGTCCTTCGGCGACTCCTGACCGCAGGAGGCAGCTCGGCTCCCGACGACATCGGGAGAGCGCTCGTTCGATGGCTCTGGCGCAGCAGGTGGCTCTGCATGCCCGACACCCTGGGCAGCAGCCCTCTGCTCGACCTTGCCGAGCCGGCCTGGCTCGAGGCAGTCTTCAGGGTTGGGGTCGTGCCCGAGGGCGAGCAGGGCATGCTGCTGCTGCCGGCTCTCGACTGGGGAAGCGGAGAGGGCGTTCCACGCAGCTTCAGGCGTAGATGGACGATCGAATGGCAGGGCCGGCTCGCGATCGAGACGGGCTCGGGGTGCGCCGCCGTCCGGGAGGGTCCGGCGTGGGTGATAGAGGACACCGTGCCTGGGCGCTCCGGAGGGCTTCTGATACGTCTGGAGAGCCAGCCCTGATCGGGAAGTGGGACCTCGGCCACGGCCTGCGCAGGCTGTTGCCGGCGCTGTGTGCCGGACTGGCCGCGAGGCTGGTCTTCCTGCCCGTGATCGCCTCCATGCTTCCGGCAGACGGCCTCTACGTGGACGAGTGCGCCTACGCCGGGGGCGTGCAGGCCGCCGCGGCCCCTCCCTGCTTTCCGAGACCCCCGGCCATGTACCTTCTCATGGACTGCTTCGAGGCCGTCGCCGGTAGGCACGACGGGGGAAGGATAGCAGGCTCCCTCGCTTCCCTGGTTCCCGCGCTGCTCGTGCCGCTGTGCGCCCCCGGGGCGGTTCCGGTCATCGCCTCCGTCATGTGCGCCCTCGATCCCTATCTCGTGCTGGCCGGCTACCAGCTATTGCCGGGGGCCTGGGCCGCAGCGCTCGTCGCTGCCGCCATACTGCTCTCGATGCGCGGCCCCCGCCGGGGACGGGACCTGCTATCCGGGCTGCTCCTCGGCCTGGCAACCCTCTTCAGGGGGGAGCTCGTTCTGCTGCTCCCCCTTCTCGGGCTATCGGTGGAATGGAGGTGGCGACGCTGGCTCGGAGGCATGGCCGGGGCGGCCCTGGTTCTCGTACCCGTAGCCGTCTGGAACCTGTCCGGCGGCACGCTGGCGACCCCGGCGGCCAACGGCGGCCTCAACGCCTGGCTGGGAACGGACGAGGAGCTCGGCTCGGTGCCGCCCGGCCTGGAGTTCGAGGAGCTGGTCGTGGTCACGGACCCCAGGGCCGCTTCGGGGAATGCCGGGGACATCGACGCTGTCTTCTGGGAGAGAGCTGTACGGGCGGCAGGATCGCAGCCCCTTCGATTGCTCGGTCTCCTTCCACGGAAGCTGTTGTCGGGCTTCGCGTTTCCGGGGCCGGGGAGGAACCTGGACGTGCCGAGCGCCTTCCGCTCCTCGGGCCTGCTCGTGCTGCTGCCGCTGCCTCTCGCTGCTCTCTCGCTGGCGCTTGCTGCGTTGTTGCGCTCCTCCTCGCTCAGACGAGGCGCATCCTGGCTCTTCTGCTTCCTGCTGCTACAGGCCGTGGTGGCGCTGGTGTTCTTCCCGGCAGCCCGGTATCGCGTGGCAGTGGTTCCGGCGGTCTGGTTCCTGGTAGCCATGACCTGTCCCCGAGGTGATCCGCGAGAGCTCCGGCAGATCCTCAGACCTGCCGCAGCCATCGCGGGGATCCTCGTTTTGGCATCGATCGCTGCTCCACGCCTGGGATGGCCGGGGACACGTCCCGGCTTCAACCACATCCTCAGGGCGGAGTACGAGATCAACTACGGCAGCGACCCGGCGGAAGCGATGCGCCAGCTCGACATGGCGGGCTCATCCGGGTTCGCCGGCGCCGATCTCCATAACCTCCGGGGCATTGCGCTCGCGATCGGTGGAAGGCCGGAGGAGGCAGTGTGCCAGTTCAGGATGGCCCTTGCCATCGCTCCCGGCTCACCTACCGCCTGGAGCAACCTGGCTTCGGCGCTGTTCGAGGTCGGAGATAGCGTCGCCGGAGAGGGGGCCCTGGCCAGGTCCAGGAGCCTCGGGCCAGTCCCCTCTGACCTCTGAGGCCCGATCGGGCTTGCTGAACTCCCCCGCTGTTGTGATCTTCCGAAAAGGCCGCGGCCGGGACCGCCGCCGGCAGCCCCGGCTCACGCCGGGAGTCGCATTGGAGCCGCTCGGACGGGAAGGGCAGCGAGGTGGGCAGGGAAGCTGAGGCGCTGACGGATCTGGGAACGCCGGCCCAGGAAGGGCGGCGGATCGCAAGGGCGGCAGGAAAGCTCGGGCTCCTCACTCTCGTGAGCAGAGTGCTGGGGGTCATGCGGGATATCTCCCAGGCCGCGATACTCG
>JAFGKQ010000158.1 GCA_016928495.1 Candidatus Fermentibacterales bacterium | reverse complement strand
GTGTCTACGACCTCTCAGGCCGCCTGATCGACACCCCGTTCAGTGGAGAGGCCCCACTGGGCCCCATGAGCTGCTGGCTGGACGGCAGCAGTCTTCCCGCCGGTGTCTACCTCGCCAGGCTGCAGGCAGGGGACATCTCCGCCACCGTGAGGCTCGTGAAGCTGTAGTCGGGCTCAAGCCCCTCAACAGCCGGAGCCCCTGATCCACCTCCAGAGGGGGTTCAAGGAACTCGTGCCTGGGCTGCGACTCTCGGGGTTCAGTCACTGCCAACTCGTGGCTGGTTCGTTACTCCTCCCCGGGTGGGTTGACAAATGCCCCCGAAAGAGGGACAATAGCCCCTGGATTGGGGGCACCAATGCTGGATGTGCTGTTTCCGAAGGTCAGACGCAAGCTCCTATCGTTGCTCTTCCTCAATCCAGATCGTGAGTTCCATCTTCGCGAGATCGTCCGTGCCCTTTGCAGCGGGAAGGGTGCAGTGGAGCGGGAGCTGCGAGGCATGGTCAGCGCTGGGATTCTGGAGAGAGAGAACCGGGGCAACCTGTCACTGTACAGGGCCAATAGAGAATGCGCCATCTTCGACGATCTTCGAAGTCTGGTGGTGAAGACAAGTGGAATCAAGGAGACTATTCGAGAGGCCTTGGCAGGAGTCAGAGGCATCAGGTTCGCAATGATGTTCGGCAGTGCGGCAAGGGGCGATCTGGATTCCAGGAGCGACATCGACGTGCTCGTAGTCGGGGATGCTTCGTTCGCGGAGGTGACTGAGGCTGTGCTGGAGGCTCAGGGCCGGCTGGGACGGGAGATATCCCCGACGGTCTACAGCGGTTCGGAGTTTGCTCAGAGGCTAAGGGATGAGCACGGCTTCGTGACCCGGATCATGGCGGAGCCGAGAGTAGTCCTGATTGGTGATCAGGATGACATTGAGGGAATGGGCCGATCTTCACAGGGATGATCTGAAGCCGGAGAGCGCCACAGAGTCTGAACTGACAGAGTATCTTGCTCTGGCCGACAGAGAGCTGATAGACGCTGAAGCGGTGGTGTCTTCCGAGGGGAAGCTTCTGCATTCGCACAACGCCTGCCTGGCCATGGCGGCTGGAGCGCTTGCCGCATGCGGATTCCGGGTGAGAATGGGAAGCAAGTCTCATCACTGGCGCCTGATCGAGTCCCTGGAATACACGGTCGGGCTGGATGCAGCAAAGGTGAAGGAGTTTCAGGAATACAGGAAGAAGAGGAGCATTGCGGTGTACGAGCGTACCGCGAGCGTTACCCAAGTGGAGGCCGATGGGGCAATCACCGCGGTGCGGAGCCTGAGAGCCATGATCGAGGAGTGGATCCACAGGGATTCGTCGGACCAAGGGGCTAGCTCGGTCCTGACCTGAACCGCCCGGTATTGCCGCAGAGCTCATCCTCCAAGGGCGACCTCCGGGTCGCCTGGTAGACACTCCCTTCCATGGAGAAGCCCCACGGGGCCCCACGAGCTGCTGGCTGGACGGGAGCAGGCTGCCCGCAGGCGTCTTTCTCGCCAGGCTGGAGGCTGGGGACGTATCAGCCACCGTGAGGCTGGTGAAGCTTTAGGCGACCCGGCCGCTCCCTCCCCCCGGACCCGACTCCCAGCCTGAGGACCCTCCCCATTCCAATGTCCTCAGGCAGTAGAGGGGGCTGGGAGAGCGGACAGCCGCATCGTGCTTTGCTAAGTGACGGGTGATGAGCAGCTTACTGGAGCGCCGGTCACGCCGGCCAGTTCCCGCAGCCACCCCGCAAAGGGGTTCAAAGTCAAACACAGAAGGCCGACCATCCTCGATGCGGTGGCGTCTGGCATCTTATGGGCAGTGAGTACCCTTCCTGTCATGTCGCTCAGATAGATGCGGTCCGCGCGAGCCGGAGAAGCCCATGGAAACAAAGCCCGGCGGAAGGTCAGGAAGACGGCGCATTCCGGCAGCCCGAGCTGATCGCACTTCCTGGCCATCGGTAGAAGGTCCCGATGCGGCGAGAGGTCTCTTCTGCATGGATCCCGCTCTGAGCCTGCCTGAGCGCGGAGTCCATCATCCGGCTCGAGTGACGCCCCGTCTCCGATGCCAGCATCCGCACAATGCGGCACCGGGTGCTTCCCGGTACGGATGGTGCGGAACGCGAAGAGCAGTGCGCCCCGGCGGGGCCTTCTACTCCTGGTCCGCGAGCAGGACGAAGCACTCCCGGCCGGAGTAGTCTCCGGCCCGCAGGTGACAGAAGTACAGTCCGGGGTCCAGTCCTGCCAGCGGTATTCTGTGTGTGCCAATCTGGTAGTCGACCGGGTCGGTCCTGAGTATCAGTCGTCCCGTCAGATCGAAGACGGAGAGGACGAGCTGCTCTCTGACCGGCATCGTGATCTGCAGCCATGCCGTGCCAATTGCGGGATTGGGGCTTATCTCCGCCAGACAGGCGCCGGGCTCCACCAGCCCTGAGCCGGATTCGATCGAGAGCGGGTCTTCCCACCAGACGACAACGCTGTCCAGGACTGGGGTGGATGCCTGGTCTTCGGTCCAGAGGAACACGCGGTACTGGATGTACCGGTCCCCGGGTGAGACCTCCGGGATCGTATCGAGTCCTATGGGGGGCGGAAGTGTATCGGACCACGGACCCATGTTCGTGTAGTCATCGGAGGCTCTGACCTGGAAGCTCGTCGAGGTGCCGACCGGCTCGTCCACGACGCAGGAAAGCTGCTTCCACTGAGGCGGCTCGTAGTACGTGGTTATCCAGAGTATGGATGATTCCAGCCATCCATGGTCTGGGTAGAGGGCGCCGTCGTACCATGCCGCGATGCCCGTGCCGGCGTTGTCACACGCCAGCGCATCAACGAACCCATCGGAGTTGATATCGGCGGTGGAGACGCATCGGGCTGCGTCGAGGCCCCCCGAGATTGACATCTCCTGCCAGACCGTTCCCGATCCATCCGTGTTCAGCCAGTAGGTTATCTCCTCGGACCAGCCCGAGGCAATCACGTCGAGGTGCTCATCGCTGTCGAGATGACCTGTGCAGGCCCAACTGGCTCCCGCGAATGGATAGTCTATCTGATGCTCCGTCCAGGAGCTTCCGGCCCCGTCGTCGTTCTCCAGCCAGAGCACGAAGCCCTGATTGTCGTAGCAGGCCAGCAGAACATCCGTGTCGTCATCGCCGTCGATATCCGCGGCCTCGATCGACTTCGCCGGATCCTGGAGCAGGTCCATCAGGTGCACGGTCCATGAACCTCCGGAGCCATCCGTGTTCTCCCACCAGTAGACCCGCTGGAGGCTGTAGGATCCGGCAACGACGTCGTTGTCCTCGTCACCATCGATATCAGCCAGTATCACGTTGATGGTGGTGCCGTAACCGCTGTCTATCGAGTGCTCCGTCCATGAGGTGCCGGAGCCGTCGGCATTCTCCCACCAGGCAACGTTCCCTGTGGTGCTTACGGCGACAACGTCGGTATGCCCGTCGCCATCGATATCATCGGCATCTGCATGGCGTGACCCGGCGAACGAGTCGGATACCTGATGCTCCGCCCAGGAGGTGCCGTGACCATCGGCGTTTTCCCACCAGGCGATACGTTCGACGTAGCCGGAGACACCCAGCACATCCTCGTCCCCGTCTCCATCGATGTCTGCAGTGACGGCGCAGGTGATCCCGTTCAGGGAGCCCGTGACGACGTGCTCGACGAGGTTGAGACCTGATCCATCCGAGTTCTCCCACCAGAGGATGTCAGGTCCCTCGTCGTAGTCCAGTCTCGTACAGAGGATGTCCATGAGGTCATCGCCGTTGATGTCCGCGGCAAGGATGATGTCCGGGAAGCCGAGCGAGTCATCGATGACGTTTTCCTCGCCGAATTGGCAGAAGAAGAGAAGAAGGGAGTCGCTCATCGAGTATTCCATCTGGTAGCTCTGCCAGAACTGGTCGGTCCACTGGGTATTCGGTCCCAGAGCCCCGGGGCCCTCGCTCCAATCGGACTGCGAGTGCGTGTATCCGAAGGAGGACGGAAAGGAAGTCAGGACTGCCGCCAGAACGAGAAACCTCGAGGACATCTTCTCCGCCTCCATTCCAGAGCGCCGCATCAGCCACTGATCACCGTGCACCCGAACGCCGCGCACCTACCCTGTCTCGAAGACGTGGCCCCTTGTGCCTGCAGAGCGTACGGTTCTCGGGATCCCGGCATCCAACCGGGAAAATAGCCGTGGAGGAGGGACGAGACAACGATCGCGGGCCACTGGAGAGCCTGCTGCGTTTCGGGTGTGCACGGACCGCAGGACAACCCGAGGGCGCCTCGCGGCGTTCAGTAGATGCGGATGGACGCTTCGGCGGAAGCCGAGCAGGACGACGGAGTATCACGCACCGGGACATGCGGTGATTAAGGTGCGTGTCCCCAGTTGTGTTTCTGGTCCGATGTGCGCATATTTACAACGAAACGTCAGACACCTTCGCGCAGGGGGAGACACCATGATCTGCGAGTCCAGGAGCAACAGACGGGTAGCAGTGATCGTGAACTACGGCCTGCTGGCGGTGATGAACGTGCTCTTCTACTTCGCCTCATCGGACCACTCCGCCGGGCACCTGGTCGATGTGCTGGGCCTGGCTTCCTTTGCCGGCATCGTTCTGACATTCTTTCCCCTGCACCGGAGGACCGGGCTGTGGAGGCTGACTCACGCGAGGGCGGAGTCCCTCGACGAACGGGAGCTTCAGGAGACCCACCGCGCTCTGGGGAGGTCCTATGCCTGGTTCACGGTGGTCTGCCTGCTCCTGATGCTCGCGCACGCGGTCTTCTACAGGCTGGTTCCCGGGATCGACTTCCCTCTGACCGTGCCGCTGGTAGGGAGCATGATCTACCTGGCGCACACGCTGCCCGGTGCCGTTCTCGCGTGGTCCGTCGCAGAGGTGCCCGGGGCTGCCGCATGAAGGCCCGCCGGATCTACAACCGCATAGCCGTGCTCAGGTCCGAGCGCGGCGTGTCACGCAAGGAGCTGGCCGGCGCCGTGGGCGTGAACCCGCAGACGATCGGCTATCTGGAGAGGCAGGAGTACAACCCCAGCCTGGATCTGGCATTCAGGATATGCGAGTACTTCGGCTTCCCGGTGGAGTTCGTGTTCTCCACCGGGAAGCTCGAGCCGATCAGCGAGGAGCTGATGCGCAGCAGGCGCTCGTCGGAAGCCTGAGCAGCCTGTCCGGGCCTATACGTAGTCCCTGTAGCGGGGCTCGTAGACCTGTTGCTGCAGATACTTGCGCACGTCCGCCGGCCTCTCGTCCCTGGCCAGGCCCATGTCGAACGCCATCTCCGCCACGGCGGTCGCGATGGTCAGGGAGACGTCCCTGATCCTCGTGAGGGGCGGGAAGACACTGCCCTTCTCGAGGTCCTCCCAGGTCACCTCTTTCGCCAGGGCCTCGGCGGCCGCTACGAACATCTCGTCCACGACCCGCGTAGCCTTCGTGCCGACCACACCGAGACCGACACCGGGGAAGATGTAAGAGTTGTTGCACTGGCCGGAGACCTTGAGGGACCCGCCGATCTCCACCGGGCAGAATGGGCTCCCGGAGGCGAAGATCGCGCGGCCGTCGGTAAACCTGTAAGCGCTCTCAGCGGTGCACTCCGCCTTGGAGGTCGGGTTGGAGAGAGCGAAGATGATCGGCTGCTCGTTGATGGATGCCATCTCCGTCAGGATGGCCTCGTTGAACAGCCCGGGCTGCCCGGACACGCCGATCAGGCCAGTGGGACGAAGGTGCTTGACCGCTGCCAGGAGGTTGTTCTCGAAGTCCACCTTGTGGGCGTAGGGTTTCTGGTGGACCGCAATGTCCGTCCTCTGGTCGGAGAGCATGCCGCGGTAGTCGAAATGCCAGCACCTTCCCCTTGCCTCCTCGAGGCTCAGGCCCTCCTTGACCATGCAGGCGACGAGGGTATCCGCTATGCCGATGCCTGCCTGCCCGGCACCCAGGAACAGGAACTTCTGGTCCGACATCCTGCTCTTCGTCATGCGCAGAGCCGACATGACCCCGGCGAGGGCGACCGAGCCTGTGCCCTGGATGTCGTCGTCGAAGGTGCAGTACTTGTCGCGATAGCGCTCGAGCAGGCGGAAGGCGTTCCCGCCCCCGAAGTCCTCGAGCTGGACGAGGGCATCCGGGAAGACCTCGAGGCAGGCCTCCATGAACTCGTCCACGATCTCGTCGTACTCGGGGCCGCGGATGCGCTCCCTTCTCGAGCCGATGTAGAGGGGGTCATTGAGGAGCGCCTGGTTGTCCGTGCCCACGTCTAGCGTGACAGGAAGGCACTGCAGCGGGTTGACCCCGGCGCAGGCGGTGTACAGGGTGAGCTTGCCCACCGGTATTCCCATCCCGTCGGCGCCCTGGTCGCCCAGGCCCAGTATGCGCTCTCCATCCGTGACGACTATCACGAGGATGTCGCTGTAGGGCCAGTTTCTGAGGATGTCCCTCATGTGGCCCTTGTGGTCGGCAGAGATGAACAGGCCCCTGGGACGACGGAAGATGTGGCCGTACTCCTGGCAGGCCTGACCGACAACCGGGGTGTAGACTATTGGCAGGAGCTCCTCGATGTGATCTACGAGTACCCTGTAGAAGAGGGTCTCGTTCCTGTCCTGCAGAGCGATGAGATGAATGTAGCGCTCGAGGTCCGTGTTCTTCCTGCGGTAGTTGCCCATGACACGCATTACCTGCTCGTCCTGGGTATGCACCCTGTCCGGCAGCATGCCCTCGAGACCGAGAGCCTTGCGCTCGGCCCTGGTGAAGGCCGTGCCCTTGTTCAGGACCGGGTCGTGCAGGAGGTTGATTCCCCTCGGGAGCTCCGCGCTGTTCATCACTGCTACCCCTTTCCGGGTGCTTCGGGAAAGCGGCCAGGCCGGACGCGCCTGGCCATCGAGATCGCCTGTACCGGGTGGTGTCTTTCAGGCTCCTCCTGGGATGGGTGATTCCTTCAGTTGCTTGCGTCTCAGAAGAAATCAGCAGGTTCAATAGAACCTATTGCCCTTCCTCGTCAAGCCGATGCACTCAGGAATTCCGATGAAACCGGAGTCTGCATTCTGCATGAACACAAGCACAGCCCGCTGAGAGCGGGCGCGGCGACAGGGATGTGCCATGCGGCGCCGGGTTCGGATATTCTGTGGCGTACGCTCCGGAGATGACACCACCGCACCGAGGAAGGGAGACCCCGTCCTGAAGCCCCGCCACGATCCCTACAAGGTGCTCGCCCTGCCCGGGTTCAGGAGCCTGGTTCTCGGGAACCTGCTCGTGCATGTAGGGACCTCTGCCCAGAGCCTCGCTATCGGCTGGGAGATGTATACCAGGACCAACGAGGCCCTCGCGCTCGGCCTGATCGGGCTCATGCAGGCTCTGCCGATGTTCCTGCTGACGCTGCCTGCCGGCTACCTGGCTGACGTGTTCGACAGGCGCAAGGTAATGATCGCTGGAATGGCAGGAGCCACGGCAACGTCTGCTGGTCTGGCTCTGTTCAGCATGATGAGGGGCCAGGTAGAGTGGATGTACGCCCTTCTGTTCCTCGATGCCGCCTTCCAGCGTCTCGCGGGACCCGCAAGACAGGCCCTCCTGCCGCTGGTGGTGCCTTCCGGGCAGTTCGAGGCCGCGGTGAAGTGGCGGAGCACACTGACACATCTCTCGGCAGTCGCGGGTCCTGCTATCGGGGGGATGATCATCTCGCGCAGCCTGCCCGCCGCCTATCTGTTCTGCGCCGCGACCTCTCTCTGCTACATCGTGCTCCTGGCCCGGCTGCGAGTCCGGGACGCCCGGCGGACCGAGCGGGGGGACATGCTCAGGCAGGTCGCGGAGGGCCTGCGCTTCGTGTGGCGGAGGAGCACCATCCTCGGCTGTATCTCCCTCGACATGTTCGCCGTGCTGCTCGGAGGAGCCGTATACCTGCTCCCGATCTTCGCCAGGGACATCATCGAGGGCGCTCCCCCGGGACTGGGTCCCGAGCAGGTTCTCGGGTGGCTCAGGGCCGCCCCGGCTGCCGGGGCGATCGTCATGGCACTTCTGCTGGCGCACCTTCCGCCAATGCGCAGGGCGGGCAGGACACTCCTGTCGTGCGTCGCCGCCTTCGGGCTGGCCACGATCGTGTTCGGCATCTCGCGGAGCTTCTGGCTCTCGCTGGCGGCCCTGTTCCTCACCGGCTTCTTCGACAACGTCAGCATCGTCATAAGGCATACCCTCGTCCAGCTTCGGACTCCCAACGAGATGCGCGGCAGGGTTTCGGCGGTGAACAGCATCTTCATCGGGTCCTCCAACGAGCTGGGTGGCTTCGAGTCCGGACTGGTCGCACACTTCGCGGGGCCTGTCCTCTCGGTAGTCAGCGGCGGGATAGGCACCTTGCTCGTCGTCGGTGCCTGGACCAGGCTGTTCCCCGGTCTTCGCAGCATAGGCCCCCTCGACGAGGAGGGAGCCGGAGGACAGGAGCAGCCGGCGCCTTCGAGGCCTGGGGAGGCATCACGCTCTCCTGACTCGAAGCCCGGAGAGACGGGGTGATCGCGGGCATCCTGCCGGAGTCCGAGAAGACCCTTCCGGCGGGCTGCGGGGTCGGTGGTCTCGAGGGAGGATGGGTGAAGGGAACCCCGGCCCGCTCCCCGGTCTAGCTCTTCACCGCCCAGACGTGAACCACGGGGCGGTCCTCCCATGCCCGATTCTCCAGCACGTAGAGGATGCCCCGCTCGGAGTCGCAGCAGCAGGGGCCCAGGCGGTGCATTCGCTCGGCGGGATCGTCCTCCCTGCAGAGGAAGCGGTCCAGGCACATAGTGGCGTAAGGCTGCGGCTGCCAGGGCTCGAGGTCACCGGCGGCGACTCGTTCGAGATCACCGGGATCGTAGAAGAGCAGCCAGGCCTCGGTGTCGGTGCTCCACCAGCCACGGGCCTCCCAGGGGTAT
>JAFGKQ010000157.1 GCA_016928495.1 Candidatus Fermentibacterales bacterium | reverse complement strand
CTGCAAGACCGTCCGGCAGATCGAGGAGCAGTCCCGGCGGACAACACTCGGGGAGAACTACGTCGAGGTGCATACGGTCGAGCACGTTCTCTCCGCCCTGTACGGTCTC
Source organism: Candidatus Fermentibacterales bacterium (assembly GCA_016928495.1). Lineage (GTDB taxonomy): Bacteria > Fermentibacterota > Fermentibacteria > Fermentibacterales > JAFGKQ01 > JAFGKQ01. The sequence continues at coordinate 3,719 of JAFGKQ010000157.1, read as the reverse complement.
GGTGTGGACAATGCGCTCATCCAGCTCGACTCGGACGAGCCCCCCGAGCCCGAGGACGGCTCCGTGCTGCCGTTCGTCGAGATACTGAGCAAGGCCGGTCTGGTCGAGATCCCCGGTTCCCACAGGAAGATCCTCGCGATCAGGGAGCCCGTGAGCGTCAGCGCGTTCGGCGCCGAGATCATCGCTGTGCCCTTCAACGGCCTCAAGATCAGCTTCACCATAGACTACGACCATCCGTGGCTCAGCACACAGTACGCTTCTTTCGTGGTCACTCCCGAGGTCTTCGCGACGGAGATAGCGCCGGCGAGGACCTTCTGCTTCTACGAGGACGTGAAGCTCCTGCAGGACAAGAACCTGATCAAGGGCGGCACACTGGAGAACGCCCTCGTCATAGGGCAGGACGGCATCCTCAACGAGGGGCCTCTGCGCTTCGGCGACGAGTTCGTGAGGCACAAGATACTGGACCTCATCGGCGATCTCTCGCTTCTGGGCATGCGCATCGAGGGGCACGTGATCTCCGCCAAGAGCGGCCACGCCTCCAACGTCCAGTTCGTCAAGAAGCTCCAGGAGTCCTACGAGCGCAGGTCGACGAGGGCCTCGATGCCCAAGCCGGGGACCAGTTGGGACGTCAACGACATAATGAGCGTGATGCCCCACCGCTTCCCCTTCCTGCTGGTCGACAGGATCATCGACATGCAGGACAGGACGATCGTCGGCATGAAGAACGTCACGATCAACGAGCCTTTCTTCCAGGGCCATTTCCCTGGAAGCCCCATAATGCCGGGAGTCCTCATCATCGAGGCCATGGGCCAGGTCGGCGGAATGCTGCTCTACAACACGGTCGAGAGACCTCAGGACTGGCTCGTCTACTTCATGGGGGTGGACAGGGTCAAGTTCAGGCAGCCGGTCGCGCCAGGCGATCAGATCAGGTTCGAGCTGGAGATGACGAGGCAGCGCGGAACCGTCTTCCAGATGCGTGGCATTGCCAAGGTCGAGGACAGAGTCGTTGCGGAGGCCGATCTGATGGCTAAGCTCGTCAGCAGGACAGAGTGATCCACCCCACTGCTGTCGTCCGGAGCGATCTCCCAGAGGATGTTTGCGTTGGTCCCTTCGCGCTCGTCGGCGAGGACGTCCAGGTCGGGAAGGACGTCTCGATAGGGCACTGCGCTACCGTCCAGGGGCCCTGCAGGCTCGGCGACGGGGTCGTGGTGGGCCCTTCGGCTGTCATAGGAACCGATCCCCAGGACCTGAAATACGCGGGCGAGCGGACCGAGCTCATCGTAGGGGCGCGGACGGTGATCAGGGAGTTCGCCAACATCAACAGGGGATCGGCCGCAACCCGGCTTACCTCGGTAGGCGAGGACTGCCTCGTCATGGCGTACGTTCATGTCGCTCACGACTGCAGGATCGGGAACGGCGTGATCCTCGCCAATGCCGTGAATCTCGCCGGTCATGTCGAGATCGGCGATCATGCCACCGTCGGCGGCGTAGTCCCGGTACACCAGTTCGTAAGGATCGGCTGTCACTCGATGATCGGCGGAGGCTTCAGGGTGGCTCAGGACGTGCCACCCTACGCGCTCGCCGGGGGCTACCCGCTCAGGGTCATCTCCATCAACTCCATCGGGCTCAGGAGGCGCGGCTTCGACGGGGCCAGGCTCGACAGCCTGGAAGACGCCTTCCGGATCCTCTTCAGGGAGCCCGGCCTTCTCTCGTCGAAGGCGCGGACGCTCCTCGAACGCGACGACCTTACCGAGGAGGTCCGCTACCTGGCCCGCTTCGTAGTGGAGAGCAGCAGGGGCCTGGTATCCTGAGGGGAGTGTGGTCTTGCGGACCTGCTCGATAGTCCTCCCCATGGTTCTTCTGTCATTGCTGCCGCTCGGTCCGGCTCAGGCCCCGGCTCAGTCGGAGCCCGAAGCTCCCGGTCCGGATCGCGGGTCGCCGGAAGCGGCCCTTCCGACGGACAGCTCACGAGCGCGCTCCTATGAGCCCATTCCGGAGAGAAGCCCCACCGGGGCGCTACTGAGGTCCGCGGTGCTGCCTGGCTGGGGGCAGATCTACAACGACCGTCCCGTCAAGGGCCTGCTCATGGGGGCAGCCGAGATCGGACTGGCGGTCTGGCTCGTCCTCGAGCATCTCGAGGCCGAGGAGGCAAGGGACGAGTACGCCTCTTCGGGAGATCCCGCAGATCTGGCCAGGTACGAGAGCCACAAGCAGCGGCGTCTGGACCTCATCTGGTACACCAGCGGAGCCTGGCTCATCGGCATGCTCGATGCCTACGTGGACGCTCACCTCTACGCCTTCGAGGAGGAGAACCGGGAGTTCGAGCGGAAGGTCGGCATCGGCGTCGCGCTGACCCTGCGTCTGTGATGCCCCGCACCCACGGTCGGCGAGGGAATAAGAAATGATGCTGCCTGTACTACTGCTGGCCGGAGTCCCGGGGGAGGCCGCCGACGAGGAGGAGAGGCGGCTGATAGAGAAGGCCAGGCAGGGAGACAGGGAAGCGTTCGGTGAGATAGTGAAGAGATACCAGAAGAGGGTGTTCAGGGTGGCCAGAAGGATGACCAGGAGTGACGACGATGCCTGGGACCTGACTCAGGAGGCCTTCATCCGGGCGATGAACGCCATGCCGGGCTTCGATCCCAGGTATCGCTTCTTCACCTGGATCTACAGGATAGTCACGAACCTCTCCATCAACCTCACCAGGAAGAGGGAGCGCGCCTCGGAGGTGCGCTACGAGGAGGAGTACGGGGCCGATGGGCAACTGGCGAGCTGCGAGGACCACTCCGGAAGGCTCCATGCCGCGGAGCTTGCCGATGCCATCGAGAACGCCGTTTCCAGGCTCTCGCCTCCTCTCAGGGCGGTCTTCGTGCTGAGGGTGGACCAGCAGCTCAGCTACGCCGAGATCGCCGAGACCCTCGGAATAGCCATGGGAACCGTGATGTCGAGGCTCAACCGCGCCAGAGAGAAGGTCAGAGACAGCGTTTCCCATCTGATCGAGGAGAGCCCATGAAGACCCGCGACCACGGCGGCGTGGACGCGAGGCGGTCCGACCGCCCCGGACGGGGTGAGGGCTGCCCCTCCGTAGGGGATCTCATGGCCTATCTCGACGGGGAGCTCTCAGGAGAGGCCTCTCGTGCCATCGAGGAGCACATCTCGAGCTGCGGCCACTGCACCGGGCTCCTGAGAGCTCAGTCCCACCTGGAGAGCCTCTACCGCGAGTCCTACAGGGAGCCCCTGGACGAGGATTTCTCCGCCTTCGAATGGCGTCTCCGGAAACACCTCAAGGCGAGGGAGCTGCGTGGGGGAGGGAGGCCGAGGTGGCTGCCCGACCTGCTCAGGCCCGGAGTCCTGGTGCCCGTCGCCGCTGCCCTCGTCGCTGTCGTGGCCGCCTATAAGCTCCTGCTGCCACCGGGGGGGAGCATCCTCAGGGAATACGTTCCGGGGCAGTACGGTGAGCGCGCTGCGGAAGAGCCCTTGAGCCCTGTCTGTGAGGTGCGCGATTCGGTGATCTCGGACCGGCTGGCAGCTACAGATGAGAGCGCCGGGCCCTCCGGTGGCTCCGAGACCGCGGGCAGCCCGGACGCGACCGGGCTTGCAGGCCCTTCCGGAGAAGCTGAGGCTCCCGTTTATCCGGGAATGGACGGGGCTCTGGAAACCTATGAGGCCCTCGAGGAAGCGGATCTGCCGGAGACCACGACCGGGATCAGCGCCCGGGGCTT
>JAFGKQ010000156.1 GCA_016928495.1 Candidatus Fermentibacterales bacterium | reverse complement strand
GAGGCAGTCTCCCGAGAGGTACGAGAAGCCCTTCTTGCGCCTGAGCCTGGTGGGGTTCTTCTTCTCCGTGTCTATGCCGACAACCGGGGCACCCGTCCTCAGGAGCTCCTTGATCACGACGTTCCCCGTCGAGCCGCAGCCGCACACTATCAGGTGGCCGGAGAGCCGCGAGATGCGCCTGACCACTCCTCTCCTCTGGAGTGCCTCCGTGAGCTTGCTCTCGACCAGATAGGCCACGAAGTTCGCGTTGACGTACAGGATGATGAGGTAGGCAAGCACGAGGTACACCGAGAGCCAGATGTTGTAGGCCTGGCGCCAGGAGTCGTCGAAGTAGTCGTACGTGAAGTCCCTCACCGCATCCCCGTAACCCACGGTGGTTATCGAGATCGCGGTCATGTACACCGAGAGCAGCAACTCGCTGGAGAAGCTGCTCTCCTCCACGTCGCGCCTCAGGCCAGAGAGCTCCTCCAGGCGGGCCGGATCGCCCTGTGCGGCTGCCTCCAGGTCTTCCAGCTCCGCTCTCATCAGAAAGTCTCTGTGAAGCATGAAGACCATGAAGCCGCTGGTTCCGATGATCATGACCAGCAGCAGCAGGGTCAGGGCCAGGGCTATCTTGTTGCTGAAGACAAGGGAGAGACGGCCCATGGCCCCCAGGTAGCGCCCGGTTCCCGGTGCGATCTCCAGCAGGCTGGCTCTTCTTGCCGTTCTTTCCGTCGGGCTCACCACCCTATAGCGTCGAGTCCCATAGCGACTCGAACGCCTTCTCCCAGGTCTTCTCGAGGGCCAGCTCCCGCGCCGCCCTTCCCATCACGGATCTCGCTGCCGAGTCTTCCATCAGCTTCAGAACCGCCTCCAGGAAGCGCTCAGGGTCCCTTCCCCTGCACACCAGTCCGGTCTCGCCCGGCCTGATGATCTCCATCGGCCCGCCCATATCGGAAACGACCGCGGGGAGGCCGGCCGCCTGGGCCTCCAGCACGGAGTTGCCGTAGGTGTCGGTCGTGCTGGGGAACACGAAGATGTCCCCCGAGGCGTATGCCCTGGAAAGGTCCTCGCCGTGGAGCGTCCCGCAGAAGAAGGCCCCCCTGCCGCTCAGCTTCCTCGCGAGATCCCCCATGAAGGGTCCGTCGCCCACCACGAACAGCTCGACGTCGGCCTCCGGTCTGCTCTCCCTCAGCATCAGAAAGCAGTCGGCGAGAACGTCGAGGTCCTTCTCTCTGGAGACGCGGCCGACGTAGACGAGCTTGATGGAGTCTGGGGAGCCCCCGAACCGGGTGTAGAAGTCAGCGTCCCGCCATTCCGGCGAGAACTGGCTGCAGTCGGTCCCCCGGGGGAATATCCTCATCCTGCTCCTGTCTATTCCCATGGCCTCGAGATCGTCCATGTAGTAGCTGCTCGGGACCATCACCAGATCGACGTTGCCGTAGAAGAGGGCGACTCCGGATGCCGCCAGGTCCCCCATCCTGGCATCCTGGACTATGTGGTTCACGTGCCTCGGGTAGTCGGTGTGGTAGATGGCTACGGACCTGATCCCGAGGAGCCTCGCGATGCCCAGGGCAGCGAAGCCGACAGGACCGGGAGTCGAGATGTAGAGCACGCCGAAGTCGTTCTCGTCGATGAACCTGAGGGTCTCGAGGAAGGGAGGGATTGACAGGAGCTTCGAATGGTAGTCAGGGACCCTGAACTCCCTCAGAGGAGGGAAGTTCACTACCCATCCCGGGAAGGAGAGAGCCCTGCTCTGGCACGCGATGACCGCGAGCTGCCTGCCCATTGCCGCCGAGAGTGTGCTGTATCGCTGGATCGTCCGGGAAACTCCATTGAGGTCGTCTATGGTGTCCGTGAACCAGGCTCTCTTCTCGGTGTCGCGGCCGCTCAGGTCCCTCGAGAGCAGGCTCGTGGACACCTTGCGTACCGCGTCCCTTCCCCTTCTCGAGTAGATGTAGGAGATGGGATAGGGAGCGTTGAGGAGCACTACGGGTATCATCGCCGTGAGGGCCTCCATGCCCTCCAGGACACGCCCCGTGGACACCCCCTTGACCAGGACCGAGGAGAAGTGACGCAGCAGCCGGTTCGTGAGTCTGTTGAGTATCTCGAAGGTCCTCTCGTCTATCTCCTCCCCGGGTCCTCCCCCCTGCTCGGGCCTGAGGAGGTTGAGGTCCTTGCCGATCTCGACCAGCTCGTCCACGAGCACGCTCTCGAAGTCGGACTCGTCCCCCTTCGTAGCCTTCTTGATGAGGTGGTGGAAGAGGAAGTCGGCCTTGTGCCACAGCGTGGGCTCTTCGAAGCTCGATCCGGGATGGAAGAAGCGGTCTGCCGCCATGGTCGCGATCGTCGGGCTGCTCTTGCTCATCAGCCGGTCCCGGTAGAAGGAGTAGGCGATCGAGTAGACCGAGTAGGCCGCCCTTACAGCATTGCCGTGCCGGCCGTTCAGGATCCCCCGCTGCGAGCGTAGACCCGTGAGGAATGTCTGCTTGTCGGTCGCCTCGCTGACGCTGGTCCATGTCTGTCCCAGAAAGCGGCCGCAATGGTCGTCGGAGCCCGCGATGAAGCCGTTGAACGCCTCATCCCCGCGCGCAGCTCTCACGACGGGGGCCACGGCT
>JAFGKQ010000155.1 GCA_016928495.1 Candidatus Fermentibacterales bacterium | reverse complement strand
GTGCTCTCTACTGCATCCTCCCCGATGGTGACATCGACGTCTACAACGTCTTCAACAGCCCCCTGAGCGATGGCTCCATACGCAGGCTCGCCCTGGACCCGGATGAGGGGTACCTCTACATCACCACCGGCCGCGGCCTCTGGAGAGCCGACCTCGGCGTGGGCCTGTCAACTCCCGGAAGCCAGGGCCCGACGCTCTACCCCAACCCCTTCCTTCCCGCCCTTCACGGAGCGGCAAGGCTGGCCGGCATGCCCGATGATCCGACCGTAGTCCGCGTGTTTGACCTGTCGGGGGAGCTTGTTTATGAGTCACAGACCCCTGACAGGGACAGCTTCCTCTGGTCAGGGGTCGATAGCAATGGAGATCCCCTTGCTTCAGGGACTTACATTGTGAGCATCGATCAGGGAGGGCAACCTTGCCTCTTCAAGATCGCGATCGTCCGGTAGGTCCCTCGACCTCCCGGGGAAGGGACGCGGGATGAAGGGAGTGGTGCTGGCCGGCGGGCTGGGCACCAGGCTCAGGCCTCTGACCAGCATAACCAACAAGCACCTTCTGCCGGTGTACGATCAGCCGATGATCTTCTACCCCCTGCAGAAGCTCGCGGAGGCCGGCATCCTGGACGTGATGCTCGTCACGGGAGGCTTCGGCACCGGGGACTTCCTCAGGCTACTGGGCGATGGATCGGGCTTCGGCCTCAGGACCCTCAACTATGCCTACCAGGAGAAGGAAGGGGGAATCGCCGAGGCGATCGGACTGACGAGGACCTTCGTCGGCGATGACCGCTTCGTCGTCATACTGGGCGACAACATCTTCGAGGACCCCCTCTTGCCTCATGTGGAGGCCTTCCGGGCCCAGCAGCGGGGCGCCAGGGTCCTGCTCAAGGAGGTCTCCAATCCCCAGGACTACGGCGTGGCCGAGCTGGACGGGGACAGGATCCTGTCGATCGAGGAGAAGCCCGTCGAGCCGAGGAGCAGCTATGCCGTGATCGGCGTCTACATGTACGACAGCTTCGCCTTCGAGACGATCGCGGGGCTGACTCCCTCGACGAGGGGCGAGCTGGAGGTCACCGACCTCAACAGGGCCTATCTGGACACGGGCCTCCTCAGGGCGGACGTCCTCGCCGGCTGGTGGACCGACGCCGGCAGCAGCATCGACGGGTACCTCGCAGCGAACGTCAGAGCGGCAGAGATGCGCCGGGCGGAGAGGAAGATCAGGGGGCAGGCTTGAGGCTTCTGGTAACCGGCGGCGCAGGCTTCATAGGCACGAATTTCGTGCGCTACGTGCATTCCGCGAGGCCCGACTGGCACATCAGGGTGCTCGACAAGCTCACCTATGCTGGCAGACGGGAGAACCTGCAGGACCTCGAGGGCTCCGGCCGCTACCAGTTCGTCAGGGGCGACATCTGCGATCCGGTGGCGGTCAGAGGGGTCATGAGCGACGTGGACGCAGTGGTCAACTTCGCCGCCGAGACCCATGTGGACAGGTCCATCATGGATGCCGGGTCTTTCGTCAGAACCGACATCGAAGGAGTCTGGGTCCTGCTCGAGGAGCTGAGGCGCGGCTCTCCCGCGGGAGACTCCACGCGCTTCATCCAGATCTCGACGGACGAGGTCTATGGCAGCGTGGAGCAGGGCCTGTCGAAGGAGAGCGACCAGCTCAGGCCGACCAGCCCCTACTCCGCGTCCAAGGCAGGCGGAGAGCTGCTCGCGATGGCCTACTTCCACACGCACGGAGTCGCGGTGACAGTGACGAGATCCTCGAACAACTACGGGCCCTGGCAGTACCCCGAGAAGCTCATCCCCCTGTTCATCACGAACGCCCTGGAGGGGCAGCCGCTGCCTCTCTACGGAGACGGGGGCAACAGGCGGGACTGGCTCTACGTGGAAGACCAGTGTGCCGCTCTGCTCGCCGTGCTCGAGAAGGGCACTCCCGGAGCGGTCTACAACATCGGCGGCGGTCAGGAGCTCGAGAACTCGAGGGTCGCACGTGCGATAGTGGAGGCGACGGGAGCATCCGAAGACCTGATAAGGCTGGTTGCCGACAGGCCGGGGCACGACAGGCGCTACGGCCTCGACTGCTCGCGCGTCCGGACCGAGACAGGCTGGCACCCCGTGACGCCTTTCGAGGAGGGCCTGGCCAGAACGGTCGAGTGGTACCGGGAGAACGTTTCCTGGTGGTCGGGCATCAAGAGCGGGGAGTTCAGGAAGTACTACGAGAGCATGTACGGCGGCCGGCTCTCGGCCGGACGCGGGCCGTCCGCGGGAGGGAAGGTCTGATGAGGATCCTCGTCACGGGCGGGGCGGGCTTCATAGGCAGCCATCTCTGCGATCGCCTGCTAGCCGACGGGCACTCCGTGGTTGCTCTCGACAACCTCCTGACGGGCAGCGTGGACAATATCTCGCACCTGGCCGGCAGGGGGGACTTCAGCTTCATAAGGCATGACGTGACGGAGTACATCTACGTCGGCGGCCCATTGGACTTCGTCTTCCATCTGGCCTCTCCCGCCAGCCCGGTAGACTACATGACCTACCCGATACAGACCCTGAAGGTCGGAGCGCTCGGTACTCACAAGACCCTGGGTCTGGCTATGGAGAAGAAGGCGGGTTATCTTCTCGCTTCCACGAGCGAGGTCTACGGAGACCCTCTCGTGCATCCTCAGCCCGAGGAGTACTGGGGCAACGTGAACCCCGTGGGTCCCAGGGGCGTGTACGACGAGGCCAAACGCTTCGCGGAGGCCCTGGCCTTCGCCTACAGGCGCTTCCACGGGCTAAGGGCCGGGGCGGCCAGGATCTTCAACACCTACGGCCCGAGGATGAGGAGCAACGATGGAAGGGTCGTGCCCAATTTCATCTGCCAGGCTCTGAGCGGTGAGCCCCTGACCGTGTACGGCGATGGCAGCCAGACGAGGAGCTTCTGCTACGTTTCCGATACCGTGGATGGCTTGGTGAGGATGATGGAGCGCGACCCGGGCACGCCCGTGAACATAGGCAACCCGGACGAGATGACCGTGAGGGAGTTCGCCGAGTTCGTGATCAGGCTGACAGGCTCGAGGAGCGAGGTCGCCTACAGGGAGCTGCCTCTGGATGATCCCAAGGTGAGAAGGCCCGACATAAGTCTTGCCAGGCGCGTTCTGGACTGGGAACCCCGGGTCGGGCTGGAGGCGGGTCTCGCGAAGACTGTCGACTTCTTCAGGGAGCACCGACCTTGATGGGAACACTCTGGTCTCTGGCCGCGATGGTGATGGCGGTCTCGCAGCTTCCCGTGAGCGCCCCGGGAATGTCCGGCTCCCAGAGCCTGGACGAGACCCTCGACCGCGACGAGTACGTCGTGGGCCCCGGAGACCTCATAACCGTAGTCGTAGAGGGAGGCTGTACAGGGCTCATGCTCTCTACCGGCCTCTCACCGATGGCGCAGTACAGGGTGAGCAACGATGGTGTGCTCGCGGTCTCGGGCGTGGGCCAGGTGACTGCCAGCGGTCTCACCCTGAACGCGCTCGAGGCAGAGCTCCAGGCAGTTGCGCGCCGGAGCTACCCCCGGACGGTGCTGAGAGTGTCCCTGGCCGCGGCCAGGACCGTACGGGTGCGCATCTCAGGAACCGTCATGCAGCCCGGGATCTACGAGCTGCTGGCGATTCAGAGAGTATCGGCTCTGGTAGACTCCGCGCACGGACTCGCGCCGCACTCGTCTCACCTCGGCCTCATGCTCCTGGAGGACGGCCTTGCGATCGAGGTGGATCTGATGACCGACCCGGAGACCGGGAGGTTCGTTTCGGACCCATATCTCCCGAACGGGGCGGTAGTCCTCTTCGAGCCCTGCCTGCATCCCGTGTACGTGGTCTCCTTCACTCCCGGCCACCCTGGCTGGACCCAGGCATGGGACCTCACGGAACCCGCGAACCTCGAGTGCTTCCTTGCAAGGACCGGAGGGCTCGGCGGCAGGGTGGACCTCACGAGCTCCGTGCTGCTGAGGGGGAACGAGCGGATCCCGATCTGGACCGAGGGACTGGGCTTCACGGAGATAGCGGTTCAGACGGGGGACACGCTGACTCTGCAGCTCCGGACCGAGTACGTCACCGTCAGCGGAGCCGTGAACCTCCCCGGCAACATCCCGTTCGATCCGACTCTCTCGGTCGAGGAGTACATAGCCCTGGCAGGAGGACCGGTGAGCACCGCGGCGATCGGCGGCACGCGAACCCTGAGGAACGGCGAGGAAATCGAGTCCGACTCCTCACCGCTCGAGATCTACCCCGCCAGGGGCGACGTGATAGAGGTTCCGCACAGTTGGGTGACTCGCAACCAGGGCTGGATCTCGCTGGCTCTCAGTGCGGTCAGCATGGCGGTGCTCATAACGACCTCGCTGAGATAGGAGGCCGGGATGCGACAGGGCGGATTCGTTACCGACTACCTCTTGGACGTGGCGCGGGCATCCCGGAAGATCGTCCTCTTCTGCCTGGTCATTGCGATAGCCACTGGCGTCTACTCCATGCTGGTCAAGCCCAGGTTCACTTCGTCTGCCCTGCTCATGGTTCCTGCCGGGACATCGGACGGCATGACCAGCCTTCTGGCGGGCGCAGCAGGGGGCGCCCTCGGGCGCCTCGGTGGCAATCTCGGCAACCTGCTGCACGACCAGCCCTCGACGCCCGCCGCCGATCTCGCCTTCCAGGTGCTCACGTCCAGAGTGACGCTGGAAGAGGTGATAGAGCGGCATGACCTGATACCGTTGCTGAAGGCGCCGAACATGTACGAGGCGGTCAAGCGCTTCTCACGCAGGGTCAGCATCTACCTCACGCCGGAGGGCTTCATATCCGTGACGGTTCAGGGATGGACGGCGGAAGGCGCTGCGGAGCTGGCCGCCGACCTGATAGAGATCTCATCCAGAAGGATGGACGAGCTGGTCACCAGCCTGACCAGGAAGGCGCGGATCGAGGCCGAGTCGACCCTCGTGGTAGCCAGAGACTCCCTCGATGCCGTCAGGCTCCGGCTCGAGGACTTCATGAACGAGACCGGGGTGATACTGCCGGAGGTTCAGGCGGAACAGGCCTTGGCGGTGATAGGGGAGATCGAGACACTCCTCGCAAGAGCACGAATGGACTACGCGGGACTCGCCGCTACGATGTCCGGCAGCTCCCCATACTCCGTCTCCGCTCTTCGGCAGATCGATCTTCTCGAGAGCCTTCTCGCGTCGCGACTGGGCCAGGGAGACAGCCTCAGCGCCATGCCCGGCCTGGCCGAGACTCCCGGGCTTCTCTCCGGGTACGAGCAGCTAAGACTCGAGCTCGAGACAAGGACGGCCGTATACATCCTTCTCAGACAGGAGTACGAGCGGCTCCTGATCGACGAGAACAGGGAGAGCCCCACTCTCGAGGTTCTCGTCCCGCCGGTGCCCCACTACAAGCGCAGCTTCCCGAGGCGCAAGGCCATGGTGTTGAAGAACACAGCTCTGGCCCTCCTGGTCGCGCTGGCCTGGATGCTCGCCGTCAGCTACATGCGACGGGTCGCCCGGGACGAGCAGAGATCCGCAATCATGAGATCCGTGTCCGGCGAGTTCAGGAGGCAGCTCTTCACTTTCCGGAGGCGATGAGCTCCTGGGGCCTCTCCCTTCAGACTGCTTGACCGAGAGATCCGGAGAGGACTGATGGAGGTGGTGGCTTGAGCCGCCTCTCCAGCCTGGCCTCCAAGCTGCCCGACGGCCGACTTGCCAGAAGAGCCGTGGCGGTAGGAGCGCCGGCGCTCGTGAGCAAGGTCAGCGTCTCCCTGTGGGGAGTCGTTATGATCTTCGTCATCAGGCGCCTTTCCGAGGAGTCATACGCCGGATACGCCGTAACAAGGAGCTTCCTTACGCTAGGCGCCGTTTTCGGGGGCTCCTTCCTCATGCAGGGGCTCATGAAGTTCGCTGCGGAGGGCTCCGGCCTGCGGGAGCACCGCATAGTGAATGCGGCTGCCTATCTGGCGACAGCCTCATCCGTCCTGATAGGAGCCCTGTTCTTCCTGCTGGCGGGACTGGGAGACCGCTTCTACTCCGATCTGGACATCGAGTCCCTTCTCAGGCTCGTTGGCGTTCTGATCTTCGCCAAGGTGATGGTCGCCATTCCGAATTCGGTGCTGCTTGCCCGCCACAGGACTGCCCGGGTCATGGTCTCGGACCTGACCAACCAGCTGCTGTCGGTGGTCCTGATAGTCTTCCTTCTTCTGGGTCGAAGGCTCCACTGCGCCGAACAGGTGCTGGCCGCGCAGCTTCTCTCGCACGCGGCCGCTCTCGGAGTGTCGTACTGCCTAGCCCACAAAGAGATGAAGCTCGCGCTCGGCACCACCCTGAGGAACGTCAGGGAGCTGATGTCGTTCTCGGTCTATAGCCTGGGCACATCACTCGCCTACCGCTTCTATACCCAGGTGGACCTGATGATGCTGGGCAAGCTGGCCTCTCCTCCCGAGGTGGCGGCCTATGGCGCGTGCCGGACCCTGGCCGGTTTCCTCCAGACGGTGAACGAGGCCGGGCACGTCGTCCTGCTGCCCCTGGTGTCGAGGATGTGGACCAGCGGGCGCAGGAAGGAGATACTCCGGAGGCTGGGGCAGGCGATAGGGATACTCACGCTTCTTCTCCTTCCCGTCGTCGCGGTGATGTCTACCAGGCCCGTCTGGGTGCTGAACACGATCTACGGCGGCAAGTACAATGCTGGCTGGCCGGTGCTGGTGGCGCTGTCGCTTCTGGTTCTCATCAGACCGGTACTGACCATGTTCAGCACCGCGTGCTCGGGCGCCGGGAAGCCCTCCATCTGTTTCCAGTCGGTCCTCGTCTCCTCTAGCGTCAACGTTGTCCTGAACCTGCTCCTGATCCCCCGCCTGGGAGGACTGGGGGCCGCCATCGCAACGATATGCGCCATAATCGTCGGAACAGCCGTCACCACCCGCAAGTTCATGTCCTACTGGAGGTCGGGCGTACCCGAGGAGTGCGGCCGGCCCGAGCCGTAACGGAATGGAGATCGATGAAGTGGCACCTCTGGCATCCGGAGCTCCACTCGAGCGACTGAAGGCCGGAGACGCCGTTCCCGACCTTGCTCTCGCCGATTCCTCGGGCGGGAGCTTCTCGGTCGCGGATCACAGGGGGCAGTGGCTCGTGCTCTACTTCTACCCGAGGGACAACACATCCGGCTGCACGAGAGAGGCGGAGGACTTCACCCGCCTGCTCGGGGATTTCGATCTGCTGGGCGCACGGGTTGTCGGCTCAGCCCCGATTCGATCGAGAGCCACAGGCGTTTCATCCGGAGCAGGAACCTCGAGGTGAGCCTGGTGAGCGACCGCGAGGGCAGGCTCCTCCGTGCCTGCGGCGCGTCCAGCGATCCGGGCAGCGGCGATGGGCGGTCGAAGGTCCGGCGCAGCACGCTGCTGATCGATCCCGAGGGCAGGGTGGCCCGGGTGTGGCGGAAGGTCCGGGTGGCCGGTCATGCCGGGGAAGTGCTCGAGACACTGCGCGCGATACCGGAGAGACGGACGGACCCGGATGCCGGAGCGGGGGATTCGTGACATGACAGGTCAGGACAGGAAGCGCCGCATTGCAATCCTGGAGGACGAACGGGACATCCTGGAGCTGGTCGCCCTGCACATGGAGAGAGCAGGCTTCGAGACCATGAAGCACAGAACGGCCGGAGACCTCATGAGCGCCCTTCAACGCCTGCGGCCGGACCTGCTCATCCTCGATCTCATGCTT
>JAFGKQ010000154.1 GCA_016928495.1 Candidatus Fermentibacterales bacterium | reverse complement strand
GTAGCGCTTCCGCGACATCTCCCTGCCCTTCTTCCTTCGGTCCGACTACTAACATAGAACCTGGACCGAAAAACCGGGGGCAGGTCACCCGGGCAGTTGGTCCCCAGCCTCTCCATCTACGGTCTCGACGGGAGGCTGCTCATGGACATGACCGACTGTCTCTGGAACGGTGCCGGAGATCTCGCGGTAGACGTCTCGAGCATGTGCAGCGGCGTGTACCTGTGCAGGCTGGTGGCGGGGGATATCTCCCAGACCAGGGCCTTCGTGGTGATGCGCTAGGAGTCGCGGGCGATAGGCCCGTAGCGGGCAGGCTGTCCCGATCCGGAGGCAAGTTCTGCAACCACGTCCCCGGAGCTGTAGTGCCAGAACTCCCAGGGGTAGGCCGGGAAGCCCCGACTGGCGAGCACACCTGAGATGACCCGCCTGTTGCGGACGGCATCCGGCCCGATGAATGGCGAGTCCATGGGCGTGATCACGGACAGGTCCAGATAGCTGCCGCCTCTGTCGACCTCCTTGCCGTCCGGCATTCTCAGGACCGTGACGTCCAGGGCCGAACCCGACATGTGCCCGGCGGTCCTGACGTGAGTGGCGACCAATACGCTGAGTCTCTTCTCCAGAACGTCGTCCGGGGGTGCATCAAGCCCGGTCTCCCATCGCACAAGCTCGGCAACCCGCTCCGGAATCCCCGGCGCGGAAGCCAGCGCTTTCTGCATTGCCGGGGTCCTGAAGCAGTCCTCGAGCCTGAGGACCAGGTCCATGCTGTTGAGGTCCCGGGCTATCGACAGAAACGCCTCCACGAGACCCTGACGCAGCGCGAAGATCCTGAAGTGCCCCCCGGGGAACGGAGCATCGGAGAAACTGACATGCACCCCCGCTTCCTCGCAGGCGGTGGGCAGGTCGACCAGGGGCTCCCCGCATTCCTCGACCGGATGCTCCAGTGCCCGCTGGCGGAACCGGAAGGCCTCCTCCATTACGCTTCCCCAGTAGCGCCTGGCCCCGGAATCCTCCCTCACTCGACCACTGCTCTGGGAATGCGCTCCGGAAGCCGGACAAGGACCTCGTAGTTCAGCCTGCCGGTCATGTCCGAGAAGGAAGAGACGGAGATGCTCGACCTTCCCTGCCTGCCGATGATGACGACCTCATCTCCGATGTTCACGTCCTTCAGGTGGGTAACGTCCACGAGGGCCATGGACATGTTGACCAGTCCCGCTATGGGGGCCCGGCATCCATGCACGAGGACGTGCCCGAGATTGCTCAGGCTCCTGGCCAGGCCCAGGGAGTAGCCGACCGGAATGGAAGCTATCCTCCTCTCGCCCGCCGCCTGGTAGGAGATTCCGTATCCGACGAAGTCGCCGGGAACGACGTTCTTGATGCTCATGATGCTGCTCTTCAGGGTCATCACCCGCCGCAGAGGGTCCTTGTGGGGCCTGCCCCCCCGCTCCTTCTCCAGGAGGTAGCGTATCCTGGTCTCCCTTGTGGGCCAGAACCCGTAGGCGACTATCCCGAAGCGCACCATGTCCATGATGGTCTCGGGATAGGCAAGGGCGGCGGCGGAGCAGGCGGTGTGCCTCATCCCGTAGTCCACGCCTGCCTCGTCGAGCCACCTGCATCTCTCCTCGAAAACCGAGATCTGGTTCCGGATCCTGAGGTAGTTGCTGACGCTTTCGGCGCCCGCGAAGTGGGTGCAGACCCCCTCTACGGAGAGGTGCTCCCTGTTCCGGCCGATCAGCTCCACCGCAGCCCTGAGCTGATCCGCGTCCAGGCCCAGCCTGTTCATGCCGGTCTCGAGCTGGAGATGAACACGGGCCGGCCTGCCCGTTCTCCTTGCGGAGCAGAGCGCCGCTCGAAGGCGGTCCAGCTCGAAGACGTAGAAGGAAATCCCGGTGGCCAGCATCCAGTCCAGGGCTTCCGGATCGACGTACCCCATGACCATCAGGTCGCAGGGCCTGGCAGAGGCCTTCGTCACCCTTCCGGCCTCCTCGGAGCTGAAGACCGAGAAGTGGTCCGCACCGCATTCCTGTGCCAGCGGAACGAAGGACTCTATGCCGTGCCCGTAGGCATTCCCCTTGACCACGAGGGAGATGCGTGGTGAGGGGCCTATCTCCTTCCTCAGGAACCTGAGGTTGCTCTTCAAGGCCTTCCTGCTGAGCTCGATCCTCGCGGGTCCCTGCATCAGGAGAGGTCCTCTCCGGACTCCCCGGCATCGGCCAGGGCGCCTGCAATGCTGGTGATCAGCGTCCTTCCGGTTTCGAGCAGCTCGTCCGGGAACACGTATTCGGGATGATGGAGAGGCGGCTGCTCGAGCCCGCTCCCCAGGCCTACCAGCGCACCCCGGAACACGCTCGTGAAGTGCCCGAAGTCCTCCGACCACGGGAAGGGTCTTCGAACCTCGTGGATTCCCAGGCCCAGGCTCAGAGCCGCTCGCCGCACGACTTCCACCGCCGCCGGATCGTTGGCCGTGGCCGGGAAGCTCTGGGTGCGCGAGATCTCGCAATCGATCCCGAAGGCTGAGGACAGCCGCCGGCACACGCTCTCGCACTCGGTCCGAAGTGCGTTCATGACCTTCTCGTCGAAGGCTCTGAGGGTGGCCATTATCACCGCCTTGCCGGGCGAGGTGCCGAAGGCGACCTCACCGAGCCTGGCATGGATCACCGTCACCTTCGCGGAGTCCTGCAGGCCTGCGGAGTGCTGCGGGACCTCCGAGAGCGCCGAGATGATGTACGGGAAGACCTTCCCCGGGCTGCGCCCCTTCTCTGGCTCTGCCGCATGGGAGGAGTCGCCGCTGAGTCTGGCTATCAGGCCCTCGGATGCCGCGGCAAAACGGCCCTCACCCAGGATCACGCTGCCCATGGTGAAGCCCGGCAGGTTGTGGAGGGCGATCGCGTAGTCGAAACAGGAGTCTCTGAAGAAGGCTTCCGCCAGGACCCTGGCTGCTCCCTCCCCGGTCTCCTCGGCCGGCTGGAACAGGAGCGTTACCCGTCCGGAGGGTGGCCGACTCGTGGAGAGGTCCAGGGCGGCTCCGCACATCATGGCCATGTGGCCGTCGTGGCCGCAGCGGTGGGAGCAGCCTCTCGTCACCGGTCCTTCAGGGCCAGCCAGGGTCTCGGGCATGGGCAGGGCGTCGAGCTCGCATCTGAGCAGCGTGGAGACCCCCGCCCTGCCGGAGTCGTACACCGCGGCAAGTCCGTAACCTCCGAGTCCAGTCACGAGGCTGTCGGGATGCGTGTCTCGAAGGAAGGCCTCGAGAAAGGATGCCGTGGCTTCCTCCTGGTTGGACGGCTCCGCCATCCCGTGGAGCTCTCGTCTGAGATCCTGCAGCCTCTCGTCCGTCAGGGGCCCTCCCTTGCAATGCGGAATGCGATGCGGTCGTCCGTTCCGGCAGGTGATCCTCTCGTCCTACCCTACGGCCGCGATCCGCCGGTGTCTACCGGCGGTAATGCACGAGAAGCGGCTGGGGGTGATTGACAGCACCCGCTTTCATGGGTTGCTCGGGAAGCATACCCTGTCCTTCAACGGCTGCAGCAACGTGCTGGGCAAGCTCGGGCTGCCGCACCAGACTGCCCTTTCGGACCCGGGTCCTCACATTCGTTCAGGAGATCGGCATCCTGATTGCAGACGGGTCAGGCGACTCTGCCTGATTCACCCTGCTGCTATCAGGTGATTCGCCTCAGTGGACCGACAACATGAAGCAGTCGCTCCCCTATCTGTCGGTTTGCCATTCGTGTGGTTGATGTAAGTGACTAGGCCGCTTACAGCAGAAAGCGGGGGCCGGATGAGGAGCTCCAGGTGAGATCCCGTCTCGCCCTTTCATGCGTTGCTCTCGCTTGCAGGTTCCGTGTTGTTCGGTCAGCCTTTCGCTTGAGGGTCGATACTCGCATGGGCAAGGCATCTACCCCTCCGCCCGGGTTGTGGCTATCGTCGCTCTGGAGCGGTGAGCGGTCCGACCTTGAGTTGATCGGAGAGTGGCGATGAGAAACGCTCGTTCCCTTGCGGTTCCGTGTGCGATGCTCTGCGCGGTGCTCCACGCTGCGCCTGCCGCGACAGACTCGGTCGAGATCTACGAGTACCCCGATGGACGGACCGTAGCTCCCGTCCAGTCGGAGGACATCGCAATGATCGCCGAGACCGTTCTCATCGTGCCTGCCGGGCAGACGGACGAGTGGAATCCACTGATGAGGGTGGAGTGTCTCTTCCTGCTCGAGAACACTTCGGGCGAGCCCCGGACCATCTCTGTGGGCTTCCCCTTCGACGCCAAGTTCGGCAGCGCTTACACAGCCATGGACGACAAGTGGCTGATAGCCACACTGGAGCAGTCCGCGGAGGAGTCCGATGACCCCTGGGTGGCCGGCTCCGACGGCTCGGCTCTCATCCCGGACGTGCTCTCCTTCCGGGCGGCCGTCGATGGCGAACCTGTTCCCGTCTCCTTCAGGAAGCTCGACAGGAGAGCAGGGGAGGGCTTTCTCTGGTACCCCGTCATGGCCACCTGGTCCATGAGCTTCGAGCCTGGTCAGGTGAGGAGGCTCGAGAACTCGTACGTCACCGGCTGGGACTTCTTCGCGGGTCTCGACCAGGCATCCTCCAGCCTCAGGTACGTGATGACCTCGGGCGCCGGCTGGGCGGGCCCCATCGGGAGGGGCCTGGTGCGGGTGATCGTCCCGGAGGGCATCCCACGCCAGCAGTACAGCGACAGCCTGATCTGCTACTGGGACGTGAGCAGCGGGGCTAGCAGCAGAGGCGATACGCTGGAGTGGGCTTTCACCGCTCTGGAGCCGACAAGCGACGTGGAGATCAGCGCCCGCTACCGCTACTGGACAGAGGGGATCTACTACCTGACGGACATGATGGACCTGGCGTCCGGACTGTCGAACCTGACCTGGGAGGAAGGCTCGGTCTACGCCTCCATCATGGGTCTGCTCGCGGAGGACATCTGGGATCCCATACGTCCGGACCAGGTCCTGATGTGCTGCTGCAACGCCATCTACTCGGACCTCGGGCTCGAGATCCCCTATCCATGGACCGACGGGCTGCTTCGCCGCGCCGAGGACGCGACTCCCGCCTCCGCCCTGCCGGAGCCCGGTGCCGGGCGCATACGTATGCTCGAGGCCTGGCTGGGCAGATTCGAGGAAGCGCGGCGGCTTGCCGAAGACGCTGGCTACATGGAGTTCCTGCCGCTCTTCACCGAGAAGGTTCGATGGGACGAGCAGGACCTGATGCGGTATGACGGCTACCCGGCACGGGAACGGCTCTACCTCGAGCTCCTGGCCTGCCTGGAGGATGCAGTCGAGGGAAGGGCCATCGAGAACGAAGCGATCCGGGCCTTCTACCTCCTGACAGGATGGTACACCGGGCTGGGACAGACCGAGCTCGCGATCTACATCGAGCCGTTGGGGCGCGATCTCGTTGCCGCCAGACGGGCGGAGCCGGGCTATTAGGAGGTTTCGGCCAGCGGCACCAATCCACTGACTCCACCGAAGAAAGCGGGTCATCATGCGCGAGGAGCTCTCGAGCCAGGATGTAAGGGCCTTCAGGACCTCCTTCGAGGCCAACCCGGCACACAGGCTGGCGATGAACGCTGTCACCAACAGCGGGCTGATGGAAGCCGCGCTGAGCCGGCGCTCCGTCATGTCCGTCGATCACGTCTACTCCCACCAGGTGCCGGCCGGCAAGGCCACCAACCAGCAGAAGACCGGAAGATGCTGGCTGTTTGCCGGTCTGAACACGCTGAGAACCGCGGCGATGCAGAAGATGGGACTCAAGGAGTTCGAGCTGTCCCAGGCATACCAGATGTTCTGGGACAAGCTGGAAAAGGCCAACTTCTTCCTGGAGAACATGCTGGAGACAGCGGAAGAGCCGCTGGACAGCAGGGTCGTGATGTGGCTGCTCGGTGATCCGCTGGGCGACGGCGGCCAGTGGGACATGTTCGCCAACCTGGTGCGCAAGTATGGGGTTGTTCCCAAGACCGTCATGCCCGAGTCCTCCAGCAGCAGCGAGTCCAGGAGCATGAACGCCGTGCTGGTCGCCAGGCTGCGGGAGCATGCCATGACGCTTAGGAAGGGCGTGTCTTCGGGCGCTCCTGCCGAGGAGCTGAGGCAGCGCAAGGCCGGGATGCTCGACGAGGTCTACAGGATCCTCTCCATATGCATGGGGCAGCCGCCCGACGAGTTCTGCTGGCAGTGGAGGGACAGCGACGACGAGTTCCACAGGGCAGGGGTCCTGGCGCCACTCCGGTTCTTCGACGAGTACGTGGGGCTCAGCCTGGACGACTACGTCTGCCTTATCAACGCCCCGACCGGGGACAAGCCCTTCGGGAAGCTCTACACGGTGCAGTACCTGGGAAACGTGTTGGGCGGTAGCCCCGTGATCTATCTGAACGCGCCCATCCAGGACCTGAGGTCGGCGGCGATGGAGACCATCAGGGACGGTCAGCCCGTCTGGTTCGCGTGCGATGTGGGCAAGATGTTCCACAGGAAGCTCGGGGTCATGGACATGGGGCTCTATGACTTAGAGGCGGTTCTGGGTGTCGGGCTTGGCCTGGGCAAGGGCGACAGGCTCCAGTACTGCCAGAGCAGGATGAACCACGCCATGGTCCTGACGGCCGTCGACGTAGACCCTGACGGCTCGCCCACCCGCTGGCGCGTGGAGAACAGCTGGGGCGACGAGATAGGCGACAAGGGCTTCATGATGATGACGGACGAGTGGTTCGGGGAGTACGTCTACGAGATCACGGTGCAGAGGCAGTACCTCTCACCGGAGCTCCTGAAGGCCCTCGACACGGAGCCCGTCGTGCTGCCGCCGTGGGACCCGATGGGGTCCGTCGCCCGCTGACCCGGCCGGCTCCCTACCTCACCAGCACCAGCTTCTGGGTGCCCGTGGCGCCCGCCCCGGACTCCACGACCGCGAAGTATACACCTGCCGGTACGGACCGGGACGAGTCATCCCTTCCGTTCCAGAGCAGGGAGTGCTGACCGGCGGGCTGGAAGCCCTCCTGCAGAGTCCTCACCAGTCGGCCCGAGAGATCGTAGACGGCAACCCTGACCCAGCCAGCCGATGGGGTGGCGAAGCGAATGCTGGTGCTGCCGTTGAACGGGTTCGGGACCGCCGGGGAGACGATCAGCGCTTCCGGAGTCGTCCCGCCTTCTCCGATTCCCGTCTCGCCCGTGCCCCAGATCTCGATGTCGTCGATGTTCCAGCCGCAGTAAGTCCAGCCGCCGTCCGTGGTGCCCATGGTCCAGCGGAGTTGCACCTCGTACTGGTTGTCCGCCACGTCAGAGATGTCGCAGGTGCACTGGACCCACCCGTTGTCGGCAATCTCCGACTCGTTCGCCCAGACGGTCGTCCAGGTCTGGCCGTCGTTGCTGACCCGGACGTAGGCATGGTCGTAGGAGGGCTGCTCCACTCCCAGCCATCTCCAGAACCTGAGCTGCACGTTGTAGAGGCCGCAGCAGTTGATCACCTCGCTGGTGAGGTGCCTCTCCGGCAGGTTGTTGGGGTAGTCCCCGGCCAGGTTGTAGCCGTAGACGTAGCTGTTGGTGTGGCCCGATGTGGGATCGGGGTAGCCGTGAGCTCCTCCGCCGCCCTGGGGCTGGCCCCAGGCCCACTGGTCCTCGGTGGTCCAGCCGGGGTCGTCGTCCAGCGGCCAGTAGTACTGAAGGGTCGGGCTACCGATGACCAGCGCCACGTCCCTCGTCGTGTCGCCCGTGTGGGTCGTCAGGTTCGTGAACTCGATCGTGGTCGTGTACACGCCCTCGGGAAGGGACGTCGCGGCGGAGTTGATCTGCGCCATTATCTCCTCGGGGTCCCCATAGGGGGCCAGGGATCCGGCCAGGTTCCCCGAGAGGTCGAGCCACGACACCTGCGGGTCCATCGTCACCTCGTAGTCTATCGAGGCCGCGCCCTTGTTCTGGAGGCTGTAGACCTGGCTGGAAGGGGTGAAGGGGCCTCCCTGCGGTCCCGAAGACTGGAAGGGCGTGCCGGGGGTGACGCGTAGCCCTGCCTGGTCTCCGAGCGCCTTGATGCAGAAATTGCCGGTGCCGGGATAGGGATTGCCCTGCCAGTCGTAGAGGTCCAGCCAGGTGGAGCCGTCCCGGTAGTAGCTCTCTCCGGGAGAGGCGGAAGACTCCACTATGACCCTGTAGCTCGCGCCCAGGAGCACCGGCACGTCCGATGTCCTGTCGTAGGGCTGGCCGCCGTCCGACAGCTGCAGGTAGACGTAGAAGTCGTCGCCCTCCTCTATCTCGAGCGGTGTGTTGAGGTCCACCGTCACGAAGCCGCGGAAGTCGCGCGGGCCTCCGCCGCTCCAGAGGCAGTTCTGGAGCTGACCCGACGAGAAGTCGTCGTAGACGGCGATGCTGCAGCCCACGTTGTCCGCCGCGGTGAAGAAGCTCACTGACCTCAGCAGGAAGTCCTCCTCGGCAGTGAATGCGTTGAAGGCCTCGGAGCAGTCGGTCTTCGTGTCGCGCCAGCCGTGGTAGTCGTGGTGGTAGATGAAGTCATAGTCCCTGAGAACGACGTCCTGATGCGAGACGGCGCCCATCCAGGGCTCCTGGCAGGAGTACTTGTCGTAGTAGGAGATCCAGAAGAAGCCGCCGTAGCCCCAGCCGGAGCCCCAGCTGTTCTTGCAGAGCCATGCGCCGGGCAGGGGCGCCTGAGTGGTGAGGGTGTCGTTCCAGCCGACTATGGCGATCGCATGGTTCGGCAGGTCGGGGCTGCTGGGGGGCTGGTAGTGTATGTAGTTCTGGATGTAGGAGCTGCTGTAGCACATGCACGTGCCCATCACGCCGTGCTCCATGATGATGTACTTGATGGTATCGATATTCGACAGGTCGGGCTCCGCCACGAACCACTCGATCTCGCGCGGGAAGTAGATGTGATAGGAATCGAGGTATTGCTCCGGCGGGGTGGAGTAGGACTGGCCGTCGATGTCCCTTACCGCCCCTTCGCCCCGCGTGAAGTAGGCGGAAGCGACCATGTAGTCGCCGCCCTCGTGAGGCGTGAGGCCGCCGTAGGGAGGCTCGAGGTCGCCGTTGTAGAAGTTGTTGAACCCGTTCCACCAGTCAAGGTGGTACTCGGCCAGGTTGGGCTCCCCGGTCTCCCCGGCCAGGCTCCAGTTGCCGGTCATGAGGAGATTGCCCTCCATGGCCGCCATAGCCCCGTGCGTCCAGCAGGTGCCGCCGGACTGGCTTTTCACGGATGTCACGTAGTCCTTGCCGCCCACGTCCCGCAGGTCGAACGAACTCGGGAAAGTAAGGGGAAGGACGGGCTGGAAGGACGGGGCGTTTGCCCTATTTGGAACCGCCGCGGGCGACAATGTGGGTTCTGCAAGCGCAAGCATCGGCAGGACGCCCAGGCAAACAAGCGACAGGAACACGCACAGGACCGGCAACTTCCGTGAGGACGACATATGGGATCCACCTCCCGTTTAAGGTAATAAAGCGGGTTTGATATTAAATGTTTCTTGCTTGATATCCATAGCTTGTTCTTAATATTGTTAGATAAATTTGCATGATCACGGAGTAAATTGCAGGTTTTTTCCGAAAACTATAACATATACCGGAATCCTTCATTTTCTCAGGAGGCTCCTGCTTGGGAAGGTTTTCCACGGCGTTGATCGCACTGATAGTGAGCATTCTTCTGTTATCCGTTCTGATACCCCTGACCCCGGGTGAGTCCTCGAGGGGAACGATCATCGATGAGGCGGCTGTCAGGGACATGGGCGGATACGCCATCGAAGGCCGGTTCTGGGGAAGCGCATCCTACGGGTTCACCGTTTCCATCAAGGAGTTGCAACTGTCACCCGCTTTCACGCCCGGGGGAGTGTTCACCGGGGCATATATGGAAGGGGCGGCAACGGGCGGCGAGGTGGGAAGGCCGCAGGTGCCTTACGT
>JAFGKQ010000153.1 GCA_016928495.1 Candidatus Fermentibacterales bacterium | reverse complement strand
CTCCGAGGGCAACCTCTTCTTCTCGCCCTACAGCATCTCGACCGCCCTGGGCATGACCTGGGCCGGCGCGAAGATGAGCACGGAGACGCAGATGGCGGAGGTCATGCACTTCACTCTGCCGCAGAGCAGACTTCACGACGCCTTCGCCTCTCTCCAGGAGAAGCTCGGGGAGGAGTACAGGTCTTCCCTGGTCTATGGCGAGGGAGACCCCCTGACCCTGGAGGTCGCCAACGCGCTGTGGGTCCAGGAGAGCTACCCGCTGCTGGAGGAGTACACGAGCCTGGTGGAGTCCAGGTACGGCGCCACCGCCAGCAACCTCGACTTCTGGAACGATCCGGAAGGCTCCAGGCTACAGATAAACGACTGGGTCGCCGAGAAGACCAGGGACAGGATACTGGATCTCATCCCCTCCGGCGTCATCACCTCGCTGACCAGGGTGGTCCTGACAAACGCCGTCTACTTCAAGGGCTCCTGGATGCACGAGTTCCTGGAGCAGAACACGAGCGACCGGGAGTTCGCGACGCTCGGGGGAGAGATGGCGGAGGTCCCCATGATGTTCCAGAACGAGCACTTCGCCTATGGGAGCAACTACGGGTGCAGGTCGATCATGCTGCCCTACGTTGACGGCATGAGCAGCATGCTGATCATGCTTCCGGACGGAGACATCCTGGAGTTCGAGGAGAGCCTCGACCGTGAGACCCTCGAGTCCATCATGGGCAACATGATGTACACAAGCGTGAACCTGACGATGCCCAGGTTCGAGTTCACCTGCTCCTTCGGTCTCAAGGAGACGCTCGCGGACATGGGTATGTCGGACGCTTTCGATCCGGCAGCCGCCGACTTCAGCGGCTTCACCGGTTCCCCGGAGCTCTTCATAACAGCGGTCATACACAAGGCGTTCGTGAAGGTGGACGAGACGGGAACCGAGGCGGCCGCGGCCACCGCAGTGGTGATGGGTATCGAGAGCTGCGCGCCCCCGGAGACTCCGATCGACCTGGTCCTGGACAGGCCGTTCCTGTTCCTGGTCCGCGACGACCTGACGGGCACCATCCTGTTCATGGGCCGCGTGGCCAATCCGGGGACGTAGTTAAAGAAACTTAAGAAACTTGTCCTTTTATTACGAATACCGGAAGAAGCTGCGGTCAGGTGCCTGAGGCGTACTGCCGGGCATCGGTGCCTGGACAGCGCGAGCCGCCATCTGACATCCCGTCACCAGTAGAGCGAGGCTACCGGGTCGGAACCCCTGTTCGTCAGGCCGATCGCGTTCCGGTAACGGAGTGCCCTGCAGACAC
The DNA here is from genome assembly GCA_016928495.1 of Candidatus Fermentibacterales bacterium. Taxonomy (GTDB): domain Bacteria; phylum Fermentibacterota; class Fermentibacteria; order Fermentibacterales; family JAFGKQ01; genus JAFGKQ01. Next base: position 1,639 of record JAFGKQ010000153.1, on the reverse strand, counting down.
CGAAGCAGTAGCGCTTCTCCCCGCGGGGTGACGTGACCGCAGAAAAAGGCAACGCGGGTGATCGAGTTGATGAACTCGAAGATCTTCTCGATCTCTTCGATAGGGACCACCTGACCGAAGTGGACCACCTTCATTCGCCGTGTGATGATCCTGTCTACTGCCGAGCGCACGAACCTGGGGGCCTTCTCCAGTCTCTCCAGCCTGCGCAGACCCTTGGCCGCATCCTGCCCGAAAGTCCCAAGGCCCTCCAGGAGGCTGCGTCGCTTCACGTCTTCGAGAAGGTCCTCCGAGCAGTTGAGGGCCTCCAGGTACCACTTCCTGCCCTCTCCGCTGTGCTTGAGGCAGAACTCACACATCGCCTGGCCTCCGGACCGGTCTCACGGCGTCCTGCCTCTCCAGGCCAGTGCCCCGAAAGCAGGAGAGGGGAGCCGAAGCTCCCCTCTCCATGCCGAACCCGGCTTCTCCGGACCAATGGCCCGGGAAGCCTGTCGGATCCCTAGTTGCTGAAGACGGTCTTGATCTCGCCCCAGGTGCTCTCCTGAAGGGCCTCGCCGGCATAGTCGCCGACCTCGATCTCGTGCACCTGTAAGGTGATGAAGTCGCAGATGAACAGCGACTCGTTGTCACCGGCGATGTCGACCTGGCCGCAGGCAGCGCCCATCACGTACCAACCGGAAGACCACCCGTTCAACGGGATGCTCTCCACGAAAGTGCCGTCGATCTGGTAGACCTCGATGGTATAGTAGGTGCTGGTCCTGAGGAAGAAGACGTGATCCCAGCCAACGGCAACGCCCATGTTGAGGGCGCCCGAGATGGTCGTGAAGACGCTCCAGCTGCTGCCGTCGTAGTAGACGCAGTCAGCGCTGCCGTAGCTGCTGATGTAGACGTAGTTGGTGTTCCAGTCAATGCCGCAGCCGTCGGTGTACTGAGCGGAGCTGTAGTAGTCCGGCAGGTTGCCCTCGTAGGAGCCGTCGGCCGGATCGATGATCTTGGTGTACGGGGAGTACTGGTCGTTCATCAAGAGGTACTTCGTGCCACCAACGTCGTATCCGTAGCCGATGTCGAACACCCAGCCCATGCTCATGGCCTGCTGCCAGGTGCCCGGCGCAAGGGTGACTATGTCGATGCTGGTGAACCTGACGTTGTTGGAGCCGGCAGGTCCGGCAACCCAGAGCTCATCGGTGTCCCAGTCCCTGGCCATGCCGCGGATGCCGTAGCTCGGCTGTCCGGAGACGGTCGAGCTGCGAAGCACATCGCCCGGCGCGGCAAAGGCCACCGAGGCCAGGAAGAGACTGGCAAGTACTAGACTCAAGAGCTTCATTCTCTACTCCCTTCCAGAGTGTCACCTATACTAACACACTAACATTAGGAATAAGCCGCCCGGACGCAACTGCCCTTGCTGTCGCTCCGGTGCAGCGCGGGTGTTTTCCCCCGGATCCTCTTGCGAGCGAGGCGAGCTTCTCCATGATGCTCACAGCCAGGATCCCATGCGAGCCCGGGCCCGCAGTGCCGCCCGGCTCTACCTGATCAGCGCCATTCTCCCGTGCGCCTCCATGCCGGCGGACTCCAGCCTTGCCAGGTAGATGCCGCTGGGGGCCTCACTGCCGGATGCGTCCCTTCCGTCCCACACGATCTCGTG
>JAFGKQ010000152.1 GCA_016928495.1 Candidatus Fermentibacterales bacterium | reverse complement strand
GCTCGGCTTCCCTTCCTGGGAGGGCCGCGATACCCTGCTCACCGTCTGGCTCCCGATAGGCCACCTGACCACCGCCACCGCCGCCATGATGGACTAGGGACGTAGCTCAACTAATTCAACTTGTCGAGACGTGCTGTCCGGTTCGATGATCGGGAAGGCATGTCCGCCTGACCGGTGACTCCGCTATCGGCAGCAGCCCTGCTCAGGCCCGTGGCTCCCTTGTCCTGGCGTACTCGAACAGGCCTCCGGCGAGGTAGATATCTCTTGAGACACTGCTCATGGGTCTCGCATGGAACTCACCTGAGCCAACACTCAGGTATCCTGTCTCCAGATCCAGCGCGACGGTCTCGTGGTGTTCTATCAGGCCGTCCGGCAGCCCGGGGACCTCGACGAGGGCGAGACCCGAGTTGATGGCGTTCCGCTTGTAAATCGCACCGAAGGACCTGGCCATGATCGCCAGGATTCCCAAAGAGATGAAGCAGTCCACGGCGTGCTGCCTGGAGCTGCCGGATCCGAAGTTGTCCCCCGCCAGAACGAGGTCGCCTGCGGAAGCCTTCGATGCGAAGTCAGAAAAGCCCTTGAGGTTGCCAAGTGCGTACTGCCCCATCTGCGATGCTTCCGTCACGGCAAGATGGGCGTTGTGGTAGATCATGTCGGTATCTATGTCGTCTATGAGCCTGCCGTCTCTTTCGAGAACCCAGACCCTGCCTTCGAGCCGCACCGGACGGGTCATCGGCGGCCTCCCTTCGCCTGCAGGTCGTGTACCGATGCCAGCCTTCCCAGCACCGCCGACGCCACGGCCGTTCCCACGCCGGCAAGATAGGTGTCGCCATCGCCCTGCTTGCCCGTGAAGTTCCTGTTGGAAGTGCTGATCTGCACCTCTCCCCTGCCGGTCATGCCGATCTGCCCGGCGGCGCAGCCGCCACAGCCCGGATTGCTCAGAATCCCGCCAGCCTCGAAGATGATGTCGAGGAGACCTCTTCTCAGCATCTCCCCCCAGACCTTCCTGGTGGCGGGCACCACCCTCAGCATGACGCCCGGGTGGACCTTCCGGCCCTCGAGCAGCCTTGCCGCCAGCTCCATGTCCTGGAGCGTGCCGTTGGTGCAGCTTCCCAGGAAGACGCTGTCCACAGGCACTGGCTCGGTGAAGCCCGAGACGGGTCTTACGTTCGTCGGACCGGGCGGGCAGGCCACCAGCGGCTCGAGCTCGGAGATGCCCACCTCGTAGGTCGCCTGGTAGGACGCGTCCGGGTCCGCGTAGACGGCCTCCTCCCTGCTCATCCCGAAATGGCCCAGCACGCTGGCGTTAGGAGGGAACAGCGCGATGATGGCTCCCATCTCGGTCGCCTGGCTCGCCACCGTTATGCAGTCTTCGAGGCTGGCACGCTCCACCCAGTCGCCGTAGATCTCCACCGACCTTCCCAGGAGCTCGTGGCCCCTGAACCTGCCGAGCAGAAGCAGTGCGAGGTCCTTGGCTTCGACCTCGTCGCTCGAGGGAGTACCGGTCAGGTCGATCCGAACGGATGGAGGCACCTCGAACCATGTAGTGCCCGTCTTGAAGGTGAAGGCGATGTCCAGATCGCCCATCCCCTGCCCGAACGCACCCACCGCGCCCATGATGTTCAGATGGCTGTCGGTGCCCACGGTCGTGCTGCCCGGCCCTGCCAGCTTCTCCTCTATCAGCACGTGCGAGCCTATGCCGTAGTCGACATCGTAGACCCGCAGGCCGTGCTTCCTCGCGAACATCCGGATGCGGTGCTGGTTGTTGGCGTATGGAATGGTGTTGGCCGGAACGTTGCAGTCGAACGTGAAGAAGGTCTTCCCCGGGTCTTCGATCGGCTTCTCCCCGCCGTACTGCTCGAGGTTGGCAACCACGTTCGCGCCGGCGAAGTCACGGGCGGTCCGGTTGTCCACCTCCAGCCAGATGATGTCCCCGGGTCCGCAGTCTCCTCCCCCATGACTCCCGAGCATCTTCTCGATCATCGTTCTGCCCATCGCTGCCTCCATCTGTGATCTTCGGTATGCCAGCGACCCCTGGGATCCCTGCCCAGCAGAAGACACCTCAGGAAGATGTCCGGCAGACCCGCCCTCTCGTATTCCCGAACGTACCTCTCCCGATCCCAGGATACCCTGTAGAAGGCAACGCTCATGCGCTCCTTCCGCTCGTCCATCTCGACGAGGGCTGCCGTTCCCGCTCCGGGGAGGCTGCCCCCCCCCACGCTCCCGGGGTTGACTATCCAGCCTCTCTCACGGGTGACGAGGAGAGGGGAGTGAGTGTGCCCGAGGATCATCAGGGAAACCGAGGCGGACTGGAGGAGCAGGTCTGCGGACTCCCCCGGAGTGTCGTGCTCGAATCCGACGGTGGCCCTTCCCGGAAGACCGTGAGTCAGCAGGATCTCTCTCCTTCCCACGGCGAACCTCAGCTCCTCGGGAAGATCTCTGAGGTACTTCCTGCTCCGTTCCTCGATGATGTCCGAGGTCCATTCCAGCGCCCTGCAGGCCAGGGCCTTCCAGTGCGCGTTCGGAAAGTCGTCACCCGTCTCCCGTCTGGATCTCCCCACTGCTCTGTCGCAGTTGCCCTGCACGCACGCAACGTCGTGCTCGACGAAGAAGCTCACCACCTCGTTCGGCCAGGGGCCGTACTGGACCAGATCGCCGGTGCAGAGGGCCAGATCGAATCCCTCGGAGCTGAGCGTCCTCCAGGCTGCCTCGAGGCCGGGCAGGTTCCCGTGAACGTCGCCGAAGATTGCGAGTCTCAAGGGATTAGCTCCCTTTCGTAGATGAGGAACGGAGACACGCTGGACCGGTATGCGTCGAGATCGGCCCGGGACAGCCGTGCCAGAGCGTCATCGTCATGGGTCTCCGCAGCGATCCTCACCTCGGTCCCTCCCGCGAGGATGTCTATCGGGAGCTTCCCCGTCTCGTACTCGTACGGGGGCTGCTTCCACGATGTGCCCACGAAGGTCCAGAGCTCCGCGAGGATCGCCAGCCCCGCCCTGAAAGGCCGGAAGCGCTCCCTGTCCAGGACATGGATCTGGGCGCCTCGACAAGGCTCCCCGGCGTGCTTGCCGAAGGTCGGGATGAACTCGTGGGGCCTGAGCAACGCTCCTTCCAGCCAGGGGCTCCCGTTCAGGCGTGCCGCCAGCTCCCATCCGTCGACCCAGGGCGCCCCGAAGATCTCGAAGGGCCTGGTCGTGCCTCTGCCCTCGGACACGTTCGTCCCCTCGAGCAGGCACATCCCGGGGTATACGTGAGCGGTGCCGGAGGTAGGCATGTTCGGGGAGGGAAGAACCCACCTGCGCTCTTCCTGAAAGCCCTCCGCGGACCAGCCCTCCATCTCCACGACCATGGGCGCCGGCAGGCCGTCCAGGTACGCGAAGTACTGCGCAGCCTCCCCGATGGTCAGGGCGTGCCTGACCGGAATGGGGTACATGCCGACGAAGGAGGAATAGTCGGGGTCCAGGGTAGCGCCTTCCACCACCCTTCCGCCCAGCGGGTTCGGCCGGTCGAGCACGATCACCGGTATCCCCTGCTCGGCAGCGGCCCTCATGGACAGCGCCATGGTATAGATGTAGGTGTAGTACCTGGATCCGACGTCCTGGAGGTCCACCAGGAGCAGGTCCAGGCCGTCCAGCATGTCGGGGCCAGGCCGCCTGACCTCTCCATAAAGGCTATAGAGCGGGACTCCGAGCCTCTCGAGGGATCCGCCCCTCCACTCGACCATGTTGTCCTGCGTCTGGCCGTAGTAGCCGTGCTGGGGTCCGAAGACCGCTGCCAGCTCCATGCCCGGAATCTCTCGAACGACCTCGGGGGATTCCCTGAGGTTCGAATCGACCGCGGCGCAGTGTGTCAGGAGACCGGCCCTCCCTGCCGGCATGCCGGCCTCCGCTGCCCTGTCCAGGCCAGTCCTGAGCAACTGCGGGTCCTCCATCCCCCGTGTCGTGGCATCATCGCGCGGAGCCGGGTCGGGAAGCTAGAACTCTATCCGCTCACCCCTCAGAAGCAGAACCGCGCGGTCAATGAAGTGCCTGGAGAGGTCTCTCACGATCTCGTGCCGGAACCAGGGCTTCAGGTGGAAGGCGTAGATGGGCACGTCCCTGTCCAGCTTCTTCATCTCGGTCGCGAGCAGCGAAGGGGTCAGGTGATCGCTGGCGAGCGCGGTGCTCTCCATGCCGTCCGGGAAGGAGACTTCCACGACCACCAGGGCCAGGTTCTCCTGCTCGGCGGCGAGCCGCCAGATGTCCTCCGTGGGTCCCGTGTCGCCGCTGTAGGCTATGCAGGCCGTCTTCGACCTGATCAGGAAGCCTCGCCCTCCGGCGCCGTGATTGACGGGCACCGGCATGATCGCAAGGCCGTCTCCCAGCTCGAGCCAGTCGTAGTCGACGAACTCCCTGTAGATCATCGCGGGCGTGCCGTCCATGACTATCCGGCTGAAGTCCGGCCAGAGAAGATCGTTCATGTAGTGCTCGCGTATGATCGAGATGGCCGCCCGGCTGCCGTAGACCTCGAGCGAAGCGTCGGTCTGGCTCAGTCTTGTGTCGGCAAGGAAGCCCAGCTCATGCACATGGTCCAGGTGGGCATGGCTGATCAGGACCTTCTCGACCGCCTTCTGCTCCTCGTTGCTGAGGCTGGCTGCCGAGCCCGCATCCAGCAGGACCCGATCCCCCAGTCTCATCGTGACGAGGAACTTGCCTTCCTGCTTCCCCCCGTCGCATCCCAGTACTTCCATCGTCATGCGATACCGCCCCGGATGATCAGGCCAGCCCCGCACGGGGATCGTCGCCGCCACGGACGACCTTCCTCGTCAGGAACGGGCTTGTCCTGGTTACGACCTCGTAGTTGATCGTGGCGGCCCATTCCGCCATCAGCTCAGCCGTTATGCGCTCATCGCCCGACCTCCCGAGAAGAGTCACCTCTTCCTCGAGCTGCACCCCCTCCACGTCCGTGACGTCCGCCATGACGACGTTCATGCAGATCCTGCCCAGGACCGGCGCCCTCTGTCCTCTCACCAGGACATAGGCTCTGTTGCCAAGCGACCTGTCGTATCCATCCGCGTACCCGACGGGAAGCACCGCGACTCTGGTGCTCCTGGATGTCTTGAAGGTGCAGCCGTATCCGACGCAGGATCCCCTCGGCAGAGTCTTGAGCTGTGCCACGCGGGTCTTCAGCGAGAGCACGGGGACCAGATCGGGCACCGGACCGCTTCCGGAAAGCGCGGACAGGTAGGTCTCGCGTGAAGGCCAGAGGCCGTAGACGCTGATCCCCGCCCTGAGCATGTCGAAATGGGTCTCGGGGAAAAGGATCGAGGCAGCCGAGCATGCGGTGTGCACCACCGGAGGCCTGGGGCCGAGAGAGCAGACAAGTTGCAGAGCTTCGTCGAAGACCGCGAGCTGTTGCTCCGCGTAGCTGTGGTTGAGCGTGTCCTCGATGTTCGCGTAGTGAGTGGACAGCCCCTCGAGAATCACTCCAGGAGTGGAGTGGACGAGTCGCACGAAGTCGGCCAGCTCCTCCATCAGCACGCCCTGGCGGCCGGTTCCGGTCTCGACCTTGAGATGGACCTTCGCCTCCTGTCCCGGTTCACCGCAGGCCCCGGCCAGCGCCCTGATGGTCTCGGCGTTGAACACGGTCATGCTGAGCCCGGCCCCGACGGCCTCTCCGACGCGGTCGAGAGGAACGTAGCCGACGAGCAGGACCGGCCTGGAGACACCCAGCCTGCGGAGCTCGAGGCCCTCGTCCAGGGAGTTCACGGCGAACCAGTCCGCGTCGTCCAGGAGAGGGACCATCTGCTCCACGCCATGACCGTAAGCGTTCGACTTCACCACCGCGCAGAGCTTCACACCCTCGCCCGCGCATGCTCGCAGCTCTCTCAGGTTGTGACCCGGAGCATCGGCGTCGAGCTCGACCCAGACCAGAGTACCCATAGGGGCAAGCATAAGGCACCCGAAAGCCCTTCTGCAACCTGATGCACACGTCCTCGCGGGTCTTATAGTAGAGGGCACATGAGAACGGAGGTCCCACGCATGACCGCGAAGAGGAAGGAAGTCCGTTTCCTGCCGGTTCCAGGAATGGAGGGTGGCGATGCCGGGGAACCCCGGTCCGGCTTCGCCGGGCTTCTCGGGTGCTTCTCCGGGCTGGTGGCACCCGGCCCGACCGAGTACGTCGCAATCAAGATACATGCCGGAGAGAAGGGCAACAGCAACTTCCTCAGGCCCCATCAGGTGATGGGGGTGATAGAGGGCCTCTCGCTTCCGCGAGAACAGGTCTTCCTGACGGACACAACCGTTCTCTACAGGGGGTATCGCATGTCAGCCCCCGCTTACGTCACACTGGCCAGGGAGCACGGATACGGGCTGCCCGAGACACCGCCCTTCCTGGTTGCGGATGGTCTGAGGGGAACGGATGACGTGGTCGTCATGCTGCCCTCTCCCTGCGAGCTGG
>JAFGKQ010000151.1 GCA_016928495.1 Candidatus Fermentibacterales bacterium | reverse complement strand
CCTTTTCCGGCCGGGCTGTGACAGGCACGACAACGTCTTTCTCAGCTACAGGGGCAGGCCTCTCACGAGGATGACCGTCTGGAACGTGGTCAGGAGGTCGGCCATCATGGCCGGTCTTGGCGATCGCGAGGTCCATCCCCATACTCTCAGGCATTCCTTCGCCACTCACCTGCTGGAGGGCGGAGCGGATCTCAGAGTGGTCCAGGAGCTTCTCGGGCACGCTGACATAAGGACGACGGAGATATACACCAACATCGACCGGAGCTACCTCAGCGAGGTTCTCAGGAGCTTCCACCCGAGGCCCTGAGCGAGATGCTGGTCTTCCCCTCCCTCTTCGAGAATCCGTGGCAGGTCGGAAGAGCCCTCTACCACCTCTCCGTGTGGGCTGGCGGAAGGCGCTCTTCCGTCTGGATCCCGCAGTTCGCGTCGCTGAGGAGCCATGTCCGGGAGATCTCGAGAAGCGCTGCCGGCGACAGGGTCTCAATGCTCGCGAGGTCCCCCGGTCTGTGGTCCGCCGGCTCCGGGGACGTGGCCGCGTCTCTTCCTCCCGCGGATGCCTCGGCTCTCCTGGCCGCCGGTCTCTCCGAGGCGGAGGCTCTTCTCGAGCTCGGCTACCCCGAGCAGGAAGGGCTCGAGTTCGTCACCAGGGTCCCTCAGCCCTCCTCGAACACGAGGAGGACGCCGAAGGAGATGCAGGCCGCCATTCATCACCTCGGAGGGGACTTCGGGCTCTTCCGGGAGTTGCTGAGGATCCCCGACCCGCACAGCCCCGCCCTGCGGGTCGTCTTCTGCACGTGGTCGCCCGCTCCGCTCTACGAGGAGAGGATCGAGATGTCGCTGCTGTTCGAGGGGCAGACCATTCCGGCTTGCGTGACCTTCTCGCCGGAGCTGAGGGGCTACGTGCTGCTCGTGGCGTATGACCTGGCTCTGAGGCTCAGGACCTCGGACGGCGTCCCGGTCCGGTTCGGGTCGTTCCGGGAGTTCGCTTGCCAGGAGTGAGCTGCCCGGTGCGCGTGTCCTCGACGCAGGTGGCCAGGGACTGGACCTGGACTCGGTGCTATCTCGTCGAGAGCGTGTCGTCCGGCAACTCCGTGCTGATCGACCCCTCGACGGTCGACGACAGGGAGAGAGAGCACCTGCGCTCCCGCCTCCTGCCCGGGCCCGGGCGCGGCCGCGTGCTCGCCGTGGTCCTCACTCATGGCCATCCCGATCACATCTGCGATGCCGAGTACTGGGCGGATCAGCTCGGTGCTCCCCTGGCCGGCAACGAGGCCGATCTTCCCCTCATGACCGATCCTGTGCTCAATGCCTCCAGAGCGCTGGGTCGCGACATCTTCCTCGCAAGGGACAGGCTCGATCTGAGCCTTGGCGAAGGCGACCTGCTCGAGCTGGATGCCGGCGGCCCTTCCCTGACCGTGCTCGGTCTTCCCGGCCACTCCCCGGGAAGCATCGGGCTCCGCTGGACAGCGGGGCCGGGAGAGGGGCCCGGCTTCGTGATCTCGGGGGACATACTCTTCCAGGGATCGGTCGGGACCGACAGCATCCCGGGGCACGGCCCGCTCTGGGGGGCGTCGCTCGAAGCCGAGATCGAGACGATCAGGAAGAGGCTGCTGGTCCTGCCGGACGACACGGTCATCCATCCGGGGCATGGGCCCAGCACGACGGTGGGCGAGGAGAGAGCGCACAACCCCTTCCTCGCCTGAGCGGCGCACCGCCGCGGCATTGCCGCAAGGTCGTCGCTCCCCCTATTCTTGCTGACGTTGCCGATTCTCGCCCTCGCTGTCCGCGACCACACCGGAGGTTGACCGACCATGACCCGCACCGTCTCATTGATGCTCCTCCTCTGGGCGTCTGCCTCGTCCCAGTTCATCCCGGACGCCGAGAGGATTCCCGTGATCAGCAGGGGACAGACTCTCGAGGTGGAGCTGCAGGCTGGCGGCTCGGCATGGGTCAGGGTCCTGGAGGAGGATTACGTCTCGCTCCGTCTCCGGACTGACGCGCGGGCGGGGGCGCAGATCAGGCTCGTGGCCTACGACGACCGGGGTGACGTGCTCTGTTCCTCTTCCGGAGGCGAGGACCTGTTCCTGAGTGCGGTGAGCCACTACTGGTTCTACGTGATGCTCGAGTCTCTCGACCCGGACTACTCAGGAGTCGTGAGGATCAGCCTCACCGAGGACGAGCCGATCCAGCTCGGAGGGAGCACGGCGAGGGGTAGCGTCGGACTGAACAGGATGGCCGCCCACTACGTCTTCCGTCCCGGCGAGACGGGCGAATGGAGGATAGAGCTGGAAGGCCTGAGCCCTACCGATCTGGACCTGGAGATCTACGGCACCGGCAACAACCTCTGGGGGGGCAGCTACTCCGCGGAGGGCAGCGAGAGCCTGGACTGCCAGGCCCTGGAGGGTGAGGACGTGCTGGTCGTAGTGAGCAGGTACGACAAGTCGGGCGACGGCAGCTTCAGGCTCGAGGCGAGACGCAGGGCCGGCCTCCAGGGCCTGGGGCCCGGAGAGGCAGCCAGCGGGAGGCTGCACGGCAGCCAGCCCGTCCGCAGGTACGTCGCCGACCTGTCCGCCGACTCGCCCCTGCTGCTGTCTCTCGAGGGCGAGGACCTCGATGCGGATCTCGATCTCACGGTCAGGGACCCGTCGAGCGGGGAGTACCTCTACGGCTCGGCCAGCTACTCCGCCTCCGAGGGCGTCCTCCTGCCTGCCGGCGCGGGAGAGCTGGTCGCCGAGGTCGTTGCCTTCGACCTGGGCTCGGAGGAGAGCACGAGGTTCCGGCTTGCTCTCGAGGAGCCCATGCTGGTCCATGATCGCAGGCCGCCCTTCGAGACCGGCATCGAGGCTTCAGCACAGCAGGCCGCGCTGGTCGGGCTGGCTCCCGGGGCCGAGGGTCTCTACACGGTCTGGTCGAGCGCGGGCCCCAAGGCTTCCAGCGGCGACCTGGCCCTCTACCGTGAGCCCGGAGGGCCGTCCGTCGTGCTCTCGACCGGTCAGCCCGAGGAGGAGTACATCGTCTGGATCGGCGCGGCGGACACGCTCTGGCTCGGTCCTCAGTCCCTGGACTCGTCTTCTCCGGGTCCCGTCACCATCGGCTTCATGGAGGCATGCGCGGCAGCGTTGGAGGGTCTCGTCGAGGGAAGGGTGGACTCGCCGGAGGGTCACCCCAGGGACTTCTACAGGGTCGAGTCGCTGCCCAACTCCATTCTCCTCATCGAGATGACCGGCAAGGAGAGGGAGAGCGACCTGGACATGTTCGTCTCCGGCCCCGAGGCAGACGTCGTCGCCGCCGGGTGGATAAGCTCGGTCGACAGGGCGGGGGACGAGTCCGTCGCCGTCTACACGGGTGAGGGAGGAAGCTACGGCATCACGGTCTACGCCTACGAGCGGGCTGGAGTGGGCAGCTACACGATCACCAGCAGGACGGTGCCGGTTCATGGATTCGCCGGCCCCTCCGCCGGAGTCCCCGAGACATGGGCGCTGGTCGTGGGAATAAGCGGGTACGAGGGTAGCGGGGCTCTCAACCGATCTACGATGGATGCGATGGACTTCCACCGGTTCCTGACGGAGGACCAGTTGGTGCCCGAGGACCACGTCGTGATGCTGGTGGATCGGATGGCGACCCTCGATTCCTTCGAGTCCTGGCTGGAGGAGCTGTTCTCCAGGGCCGGGAGCGAGGATCGTGCCATCCTGTTCTTCAGCGGTCATGGAAACCAGCTGGCCCCCGGTTCTGGGGGCAGCGAGGAGGAGGACGCCGCCAACGAGGAGCTCTGCCTCTACGACGGAGACCTCTCGGACGACGACCTCGCCCGGCTCGTCCGCTCCTCCGCAGCGGGCGAGGTGCTGCTCTTCCTCGATGCCTGCCATTCGGGAGGATTCGTCAACGACTTCGAGGGCTCCGGCGACCTGCTGATCCTCGCTGCGGCCGCTGAGGACAACAGCGTGAGCGAGCGCATCCTCACGCCGATCCTGCTGGACGGCTCGAGGGGTGCCGCCGACAGCAACGCGGATGGGGACATCACCGCATCGGAGCTAGCGGTTTACGTCTCCGCGAGACTTGATAGAATATGCCCGTTCTGTGACTGCGAGCTCCCGTTCGGCGCCACCGTGTGCCCGGAGTGCGGGGAGGTCCTCAAGGGCGAGGGCGCAATTCCGCACGTGGAGCAGGGGCTCTTCATGGACGGCGACAGAGTCGTCTGGCGATAGCTCACCCAGGGAAGGAACGACGTGTCCTCATCTGCGGCGAAGGGCGGTAGCGGGGCAGCCGGCGAGAGGGAGCTCCACCCCCTCGAGCACCGCCTCCTGAGCTTCCTCTCTGCCGTTCCTGACGCAAGCGACGAGGAGATCATCGCCGGAAGCGGCCTGGACGAAGGCTCCTACAGGCGGGCGGCGGAATGGGTCATCTCGAGGCGTCTCGCAGAGGAGACCAGCTCCACGGTTACGACGGAGGTCGGGCTCGGTCCTCTGGGCGAGGAGGCGGCCAGGGCGGGGACTACTCCCGAGCTCGCGCTGCTCGAGCTCCTCGACCGTGGGGTGAGCGACCCGGCCGGGATCCGGGAGGACGACAGGTTCTCCCCCGCACGGTGGGGCAGCGCCCTCGGGGCTCTTCTGAGGGAGGGTCTGGTCGCGAGGGCGGAGGGGGGCTCCGTCGAGCGCCTCGAGGCTGGCGGAGGGGTCTTCGCGCAGGTCTGGCGCGAGGTCTACTCGCCTCTGATCGAGGGCCGTCGAGTCATGCTCGAGGAGCTGCCGCGTGAGCTCTCTTCGCTCGTTCTCTCGAGGAGCCCTCGCCGGGGAAAGGGCAGGGCCGAGTTCGTCACCAGGGAAAGGACCTGCAGGGTCCTCTCGATCACCGACCGGGGCACGAGCGTCCTTGCCTCGTCGCGCGAGGGTGCCGGGGCGGTCGGCATGCTGACCCCGGAGATGATCGGGGATGGAAGCTGGCGGGAAGCCAGGTTCAGGAGGTACGACCTGGACATTCCCCCCGCCAGGATCCACCTCGGCCGGCTTCACCCCTACAGGCAGTTCCTCGACAGGGTCAGGAGGCGCTTCGTCTCCATGGGCTTCGTCGAGATGACCGGACCCATCTCGGAGAGTGAGTTCTGGAACAACGATGCCCTCTTCATGCCCCAGTACCATCCCGCGAGGGACATTCACGATGTCTACTACCTCGCGGAGGGCGTCCGCGTCGAACCGCCCCCTCCGGAGGTGATGGAGCGGGTGGCAAGGGCCCACGAGGACGGAGCGGAGACCGGAGGACGGGGCTGGGGCTACAGCTTCAGCCGGGAGAGGGCCCTGCGCCCTGTGCTGCGCTCCCAGGGGACCTCCCTGTCCGCGCGCTGCCTGGCGTCGGGGCCTTCGGTGCCCGGCAAGTACTTCGCGATGGCGAGGTGCTT
>JAFGKQ010000150.1 GCA_016928495.1 Candidatus Fermentibacterales bacterium | reverse complement strand
GAAGCCGAGAGCGGCCGAGCATGCGTAGACCACGCCATCGAGGGGCTCGTTGAACTCCGCGCTCTCGTAGACTGTCCATCGGACGAGCAGGAACTTGGCCCCCTCCTCGACCACAGGGGCCACGAGGATGAGTGCGATCAGTGTGTCCCTGACGAACGGAAGCCCGGAGTATCCCAGGGCGAAAGCCAGGCCCAGGACCACGCCGAGGAGGAAGGTGCGCAGCACGAGCCCCCTGGGCTCAGGCTGGTACCGGTCGCTCCTGTAGATGACCGCGAGCCAGATGATCCCGGGCAGGAAGGCAGCCACGGCCACGGCGAACACCGGCATTCCCGTACCCCCGTCCCGATCCTGCATGTCGAGCGGAACGATCGCTCTCGGATTTCTAAGCCATGGAGCCCCGGAAGTACAGAGCCCGACGAGCAAGCTCGACCGGCTTGACCCGGGCTCCCGTCTGCGCGAGCTTCTGCATGGTTCTATCGGGAGATACCACTCACGGCAAGGAGGCTCGTGATGTCAGGGATTACCGAACCACACGCCGGCACGGGCCTGTCTGTCCTCTTCCTGCTCGCTTGCACCCTGACGGCGATCGCGCAGCCATATCCGGACATCATGTGGTGGTTCGATCTGGACGCGCCCAGCTTCGGATCCGCGGCCTGTGCGGACATAGACGGCGACGGGCACCTCGAGATAGTCTTCGGCACCTACTTCAACGGGGAGAGCATCCACGCGCTCAATGCGGAGGACGGCTCGGAGCTATGGTGCTTCCCGACCGGAGGCTGCAACGATGCCTCCCCGGTGATATACGACGTGGATCTGGACGGCCAGCTCGAGGTCATCGCGCCTGCCTCCTCGCCGCAGATGGTCTACTGCCTGAGCGGCACGAACGCAGGCATCGAGTGGAGCACGGACCTGGGCCACTGCATCGACTCGCCTCCGGCCGTGGGCGACATGGACAGCGACGGAAAGCCGGAGATAGTGCTGGGGACCTTCAACGGCTGGGTCTACTGCCTGGAGGGCGAGAGCGGAGAGGTGTCCTGGGAGTGCAGCCTGGGCACCGCCAGCTACATCCAGTCCGGGCCCTGCCTTCTGGATCTCGATTCAGACGCGGACCTCGACGCGGTGGTAGCCCAGTGGCTGGGGGACCTCAGGGTCTACGGGCTGGACGGGTCGGACGGATCCATCATCTGGTCCTGTGACGATCCTGAGGGCAACATGTACCACGGAGGCTCATTCGCCGATGTCGACGAGGACGGTCGCGACGAGATCGCGATCGGTTCCTACGATGCCAGCGTGTACCTCCTGAACTCCGAGGACGGATCCGTGGAGTGGCAGTACCCCCTCCCCTACTACGTCGGGGGCCCCACTTCCATCGCAGACCTGAACAACGATGGCCACCTCGAGATCGTCTACGCGGCCCACACCCGGATAGGCGCGCTGACTCACGACGGCGCCCAGCTCTGGCAGCACACCTCGGGAGGCAGCTGCTTCAGGGGAGCGGCCGTCGCGAACATCAACGGGGACTCCACTCCCGACGTCATCTACGGCGGATCGGACGGTCATCTGACGGCCCTGAGGGGAACGGATGGCGGTGTGATATGGGACCTCGACCTGCAGGCCCATTACGGCAACACCTTCGACATAGACCACGCGCCGACGGTTGCCGACTTCGACGAGGACGGAGGGCTGGATGTCTTCGTGGTCGGCGGCTACGGCACCTCCTCCTCACCGCAGGACAATCACGGGCGAGCCTACGCGGTGGCGGCCGGGAGCGGGGCGGGACCGGGATGGCCCATGTTCCGGCACGACCGATACCACAGTGCCTGTTTCGACACGACCGGAACGGGCTGCCACGGGGCACCCTCCTGCCCCTGGCCGCTGCGCCTGTCTGCGTTTCCGAACCCCTTCACCTCGGGTCTGGAGATCCTGATCCGGATGCAGGATCCGGGGTATGTCGATATCTCGGCCTTCGACCTGACAGGACGCAGAGTCGCAACTATCTACGAAGGTCCGCTGCCGCAGGGAGAGAGCCGCCTTGCCTGGCCGGCGGGAACCGGCGACTTCGAGAGACTCGGCTGCGGCGCCTACTTCGTCAGGCTGAGCTCCGGCCCCCTGTCGGCGGCGGTGAGGGTGCTCAGGCTCCGCTGAGTCCGGGCGCCCCGCGCGGCCCCACTGGACCCGGCGCCTTCATCTGGCCAGACTAGTGGAGTCGCTGGGAGGAAGGGTGTCCGGCAGCATGAACCGGCACCCGAGAGCCACGGCACTGCTACCGGGAAAGGGAATCGATCCATGGCCCACGATACGCTACTGACGAAGATCCGGCACCCCAGGGAGCTCGTCGACACCAGGCTCCTGCAGAAGATCTGGGGAGTGATGAGCGAGATAGTCGAGGAGGACGAGCGGATCAGGGAGAAGGCGGCCAGCACGGGCAGATCCAGGGTCAGGTACCCCTCGGGGCACTGGAGGAAGAACGTGGAGGAGATAGCCGCCGCCTGCGGGGGAAGGCTCAACTTCTACCCCTCCGAAGACACCATCGCCGACTGCCACGCGACCGTGATCCTCGACGCGATCTCGTGGCACAAGGGGAAGGTGGTCCGCAAGCCCCTGACCCTCTCCCAGGCCATAGAGCTCCTCATCAAGCACACCCAGGGCTGGTGCTGGGGAAAGACGAAGAAGGCGCTCGTCTTCACGGACGAGTGGAACAAGTCGATGAACCAGTGGAAGATGAACCTCGACGTGGTCCGCAACAGCGGTTGCCAGGTCGGCATCATCCTCGTAGCCGGAGACAGAAGCAGCAAGACGCTCACGGTCATCAACTTCTAGGCTCTCACCCGGAGGCTGGCGCCGGAGCGCAGGCCGACTCGAAGCCACACGCAGCGGAGGTACCCCATGGATCAGGGACCGGATTTCGATCAGTTCTTCAGGAAGGAGATCAGCCTGGGCCGCTATACCTACAGGCGGCTCCTCCAGAGGTGGAAGAAGGGCAAGCTGGTCCTCGTCTACGCCGTCATACTGGTCGTTGCGGTAGTCGTGCTGAAGCCCTGGTACATCGTGGGTCCCCAGCAAGCGGGCGTGCTGGTCACCTTCGGGAAGCACACGGAGACCACGGGACCCGGGTTCCACCTCAAGTGGCCCTGGCCGATCCAGACGGTGCTGACACCCGAGGTCAACGTGGTCAAGAGGCTGGAGATCGGCTTCAGGACGGTCGGCGATAATCAGTACGTGTCGTTCAACAACGATCGGGAGATGCTGATGGAGGCCCAGTCCCTGACCGGAGACGAGAACATCGTGAACGTCGCCTTCATCGTTCAGTACAAGATCAGGGACCCTCACGAGTACCTGTTCGTCATAAGGGACGGAGACGAGACCCTGCGGGACATAGCTGAAGCCTCCATGCGTCTGGTGATCGGGGACAACTGCGTGGACGCGGCCCTCACCACGGGGAAGTTCGAGATGCAGGAGAGGGCCAGGCAGCTCATCCAGGATCTCTGCGACAGGTACAGGTGCGGCCTGCATATCGTGGCGGTCCAGCTCATGGACGTACAGCCTCCGGCGCAGGTCTCAGCCGCCTTCAGGGACGTGGCGACGGCCAGGGAGGACAAGTCGGCCTACATCAACGAGGCCGAGGCCTACAGGAACGAGCAGATCCCGGACGCCCTGGCGGACTCCGTCACGGCAGTCAACAGAGCCATGGGGTACAGAACGGAGAGGGTCAATCTGGCTCTGGGAGAGTCGGAGCGCTTCACGGCCGTCGCCGAGGAGTACAGGAAAGCGCCGGAGGTGACCGCGGCCAGGCTTCACCTGGAGGCCCTGCGGCAGGTCTTCTCGCAGGCAAGCCTCACCGTGGTGGACGAGAACGCCGGGGCACTGACCCACTACGGCCTGGGGGGAGGCCAGTGATGGCCTCGAAGGAACGAGCCCAGGGGCGCAGGTCCAGGGTTGGCCTGTGGGCACTGCTGGTCCTCGCCGCCCTGCTGCTGAAGTGCTCCGTGTTCGTGGTGAAGGAGACGGAGCAGGCCGTCGTCCTGCAGTTCGGACGGCCCGTGAGAATGATAGTCGGCGAAAGGCCGCCGGAAGAGCTGGCCCAGCTTCAGGACTGGATCGACGAGAACTCGCAGGGCCTCGTGCTCTCCTCCGGGGCCGGGCTGTACTTCAAGATCCCCGTCCTCCAGCAAGTCAGGAAGTTCGAGGACCAGATCCTGGAGTACGACGACGCCCCGCAGCCGGTCGTGACCATGGACAAGAAGCACCTGGAGATAGACTGCTACGCGCGCTGGCATATCGACAACCCGCTGCTGTTCCTCCAGACCGTTCAGACGGAGTCCGAGGCCCTTTCCAGGCTCGACGACATAATCTACTCGATGCTGAGACAGGAGCTCGGGCGCTCCAGCATGAGCAACATCATCCGCTCGTCGAACGATCCGGTGGGACTGGGAGAGTACGTCAGACTGGTCGGCTCCGCCTCGATGACGGACTCGCTCAACTACATCTCGCTGGACGCCGAGGGCGAGCTGATCGAGACGATATCCCTGGTGAGAGTGCCCCAGGGGCAGGGCAGGGTCAGCATCCTGGACCGGGTCACGAGCCAGAGCGCGGAGCTGGCCAGGGAGTACGGCATAGAGATCATCGACGTGAGGATCAAGCGGGCGGACCTGCCGGACGAGAACGCCGCCGCCGTGTTCAACCGGATGCAGGCTGAGAGGAACAGGATCTCGGCCAGGTACCGTGCCGAGGGCAGGCGCATCGCTCAGACGATAAGGGCCGAGACCGATCTGAGGGTGGACTCCATCATGGCCAACGCCCAGAGAACGGCTCTCAACATCAGGGGGCAGGCGGACAGCACCGCGGCTGCGATCTACGCCGCGGCCTACAGCGTCTATCCCGACTTCTACACCTTCATGAAGAGCCTCGAGGTGCTCTCGGAGACGATGGACGCCGGCAGCGCGCTGGTCCTGAGCACTCAGGACGGAAGCCTCCTCGACTACCTCACGCTTCCGCCGGGAACCCTGGAGTAGCCCGGGAAGGAGCTTTCGTGGCCGGGGATGTGGTCTCGATGAGATGCCCGATGTGCGGTGCTCCGCTCCGCGGAACGGAGGGCAGCTACGTCGTGACCTGCATCTACTGCGACTCGGAGTGCAGGCTGGCCTCGAAGCAGGCGGAGGACCAGGCCAGGGAGGCAGCCGCGATGTACGGCAGGGCAAGAGAGGCCGAGGAGATCGAGGCGGAGGTGCGACCTCTGATCGAAGAGCTCGACGGGAAGATGTCCTGTGCCCTGGAGAGCGGCGACGACGAGGCAGCGGTCAGGTACTTCGAGGGCATGATGCGCCTGGAAACCAGATCGGCCCAGCACCTGATGGGCGACAGCTTCGACTATCTCGACCAGGTCGTGGTCCCGGCCGTCAGGGACTTCGCCCGGAGCCTGGGCGTCGATTACGACCCATCCGTCGCTTCGGGCGACTGAGCGCCCGTCGGGACGGCAGCGGGGAGTGGCTCCCTGCGGATCGCTCCCGATCCCGATACTCTGAGGAGAGCCGACTCCAGCGGGGCAAGAGCCACCTCGAGGGACGACCTCCGGCCCTTCCAGTCGAACACAAGCGGAATGGTGGTGCAGCCCCCGGCCAGCTCCAGGGCCTGTCCGTGCCGCATCGGGTAGCCGATGCCGATGGCGCCCGGGTTCGCCATGAACGCCACAAGGTCCCCTTCCACGCTCTCCCTGCACCAGAGCATCGGCAGCTCCGTGCCCGGTGCATCTCCCGATGCGATGATCGGCGCCGGGAAATCCGTGGGACCAGCGGCTGATGACGCCAGGCTCCGCAGAGTCCCGTCGTACGAGGCGCTCCGCGCTCTTCCGGGCTCGGACGGCAGCCTGCCCAGCAGGACCGGCAGGCCCTGAGCGGCGAAGCCGTGTATCAGCTCGAGTGACCGGGCCTCGAGCCAGTCCACATCCACCAGCAGGGAGTCGACGAGACAGCCTGCTTCTCCCAGACGCAGCCTCCCTGCCTCCACCCGGCAGGACCCCAGCGTCCCGGCACTCAACCAGATGGGGTTGTGGCCGGCGAGCCGCCCGGCGGGCCTCACGTGCTGCATCTCCCACAGGAACCTGGCGCTGGGCTTCCTCTGCCCGGCAGGCAGCTCGCCCCCCATAAGGCAATCCTCGAACGGCAGGTAGACGGCGAGCCTGGAAACGCTCTCACCCTCCCTCATCGCAAGGCTGACCGAGGTCATGTAGTCGTTGAGGCAAGGCAGATGGGAGCACAGGGAGCCTTCCCTTCCGACATGCACGTTGGCGTAGAAGCGGTTGTGCGCACCCGGAGGATCGTAGGGCATGCCGTGCCAGACCATCTGGTTGACGCCGTTCGCGAACAGGGCGTCCGCCAGCAGCTTCAGGTCCTCCGGCCTCTCCTCCCCGAGGAACGGCGGGACCTGCCTCCTCGGCACCCAGCCGTAGAGGCAGGTGAAGGCCTCCGCGGACACCACCGGCCTGCCCCCGAGCACTGCCGCCGAAGCGGCGATGCGGGAGAAGGCCGGATCGAAGAGCAGCGACTCGCTCTCGGGGACATCCGCCCGGGCGTAGGCGGCGAGGAGGTCCGTGGGAGAGCCGTGGCACTGGACCCGGCTGGCGCAGCCCGATGCATTGCAGAGACGTGTCAGAGGCTCGTAGAAGTTGTGCAGGATCATGTCGGCCAAGTGCCTGCGGTAATCGTACCTGACCCCGGGATGCTCGTCGAGGGACTCCATGAAGGGCTCAGGGCGGTAACCGAACCTGTCCTCGAAGCCGTCCCCGAACCCACGGGTCCAGAGAGCCTGCCCCTCCACCTCCCACGAGTCGCAGAACAGGGAGCAGGGATCTCCTTCCAGAGCGGTACCGAGCCCCGTGACCATCCTCGCGTGGAACCACTCCAGGGCCTCGGCGCTCAGGTGATCGATGATCGGCCCCGGAGGCGACCCGGAGCCGCTGTCCCACGCGTCCTCCAGCCTCTGCGGCGACGGCCCGCCGTACAGCTTCGAGGCCAGCTCGGGAGGGGTCTCCACATCCCCGAAGGGCCACATGCTGCCGAGCGTCAGGTCGCAGACCAGGCCCAGCCTCGAGCACTCCCGCCTGGCATGCCCCACGTAGCGGGACCACCCGGGGGAGAGCCAGGCCGGCCCCCGGGGACTTCCCGGAAGCGGATAGACCCATGCTATCTCACAGCCGCCGAAGCCGTTGCCCTTCAACCACTCGAGCTGTGACGTGATCTCGGCCTCGTCGAGAGGCCCACTGAACCACCACCACCTGGCGAGGGGCTTTCCGGAGGCGTAGATGACAAGAGGATCCATGCTTCCCCCCTTCGCGCCTACCTGCGGCAGCCCGCAGGGAGCATGTTCGACCATAACACGAGCGAGGGGAAGCAAGGATGGAAGAGAACGAGATAATCCTCTTGGCGGCAGTGACCCTGGCCATCGTCGCGGGCATCATAGCGCTCGCGGTCCTGTCTCAGAAGAGGCGAACGAAGCGATGGCGGGAAGTCGCCGAGAGGAACGGCTTCGAGTTCGCCCCCGTGGACGATCAGGCAATCTCCGGCCTTCCCTTCGACCTCTTCAAGCGGGGCCACAGCCGCAGGAACCGGAACTCGATGAAGTGGTACTCCGGACCCCTGAGGATGCAGCTCTCCGAGTACCAGTACACGATATCCACGGGTCGCAGCAGCACGACGGTGCGCCAGGCGGTACTACTGGTGCTCGATGAGTCCCTCGGAATCGCTCCCTTCAGTCTCAGAAGGGAGATGGGAGTGCTCGACTGGCTGGGCGAGAAGCTTGGGGCGCAGGACATAGACTTCCCGGAGGACGAGGAGTTCTCGAAGAGCTTCGTCCTGAAAGGCGAGGAGCATGCGACAAGGAGCCGCTTCGGCGCCGACCTCCGCGCCTACCTGATCCAGAACCGCAGGTCGTTCTCGACGCTCGAGGGTGCGGGCAGCGCTCTGCTCCTGGCCAGGGGCAGGACGCTGAAGGCAGAGTCCTACCACGAGTTCGTGGAGCTTGGCAGCATGGTCCATTCCATGCTGGATAAATGGGGACACGCACCATTTACTTCGGAGTAGCTGCCCCTTCTCCGGCGGCATGACCTGGCTCCCTGACAGCCGGGAGTGCCCCCGGCAGCGGGCCGGCTACTTCTTCTCCGGGTAGCAGAGGCTGCCTGGAACGGCCCGATGTCCACGAAGCTCGCAGCATGCTCCGTCCAGGAGAGGGCCGAGTTGAAGCCGTGCTCATTGGCCTCTTCGAGAAGCGCCTCCAGGGCGTCGCGGGCGTAGTCCAGATCGTAGCCGTAGCTCAGGCAGCAGCCGGTGCGGCGGCCCTGGGCACATCACGGCAGCGATGCTCCCCGTTACCCGTCGTCCCAGCCACAGAGATCCCCCAGCACCTCCTCCGGGCTCAACACCTTTATGGCGAAGTCTCTCAGCAGGTTCAGGCGCCTCTCCAGTATGGCCCTGTCCCTGGTGACGAAGGCATGGTTGCCGCTCCTGCGGTGAGCGATCAGGTGGATTGCATCGGAAGCTCTGGCCGCGTGCCTGGGGCTGTCGGGGTCACAGCCGGGGAACAGCAGGTGCATCAGTATGTCGAAGAGGCCCTCGGCCGATGACGCGGGCATGCGCAGCGCCTCCCCGACGCTGTCCATGGTCGGGAGCAGGCCCAGCGAGAGGATGAGCTTCCTCCACCTGCCGTACGGGACATCCCTGTCGACTGCCGAGGTGATCTGGATCGCCAGCTTCCCAGCGCCCGCGAGACGCAGAAGCGCAGCAGCCTCCCCGTGGTGCTCCCTCGAGGGGTCCACAACGTCCCAGAGCACGTTCGTATCGAGCGTTATCGTCATCATGCCGGAGCCCATCTCCTGCTCACCATAACCCATGGTCACCACGGGGTCTATGCTACGGGCTGGCAGCCCTTGCCGTCGGCGGCCCCATTTTCGCGGGCCCTCCCAGGCATTATCCTCCATATCTCGACATGGACGGACGGGGAGCTGCATGGACATCCAGACCAGTGGCCTTCCGGGGAAGAAGGAGCTCCTGGAGGCTTTCGCTTCCCGGCGAATCGCCCGCCCGGATCACCGGAAGCCCAACTTCACGGACCTCGTGCGCGCCGCCCTGGAGATGGCGGGCGCGGGCAGGGGCCTGCCTGCCCCGACGCCCCGGTCCCGCGAGCTCCTGTCCATGGTCGAGAGGGCTCACCACGAGCAGCCGGTCCTGTTCGTGCTGGTGGACGGCATGGGATACGACCTGGTCTCGAGCGTTCTTCCCGAGACCTCGTTCCTCAGGACCAGGACGAGGGCCAGGCTCCAGTCCGTCTTCCCCTCGACCACGGCAGCAGCCCTCACGACCTATTGCACAGGGGTCTGGCCCTGTGAGCACTGCGTTCCTGGCTGGTGGACCTATCTGCCGGAGAGGCAGCTCGGCATCATCTCCCTCCCGTTCCGGGAGCGAAGGTCCGGCAGGGACCTGTCCGAACTGGGCGTTCCGCTGGAGGAGGTCTTCCCCTGTCCGAGCGCCTGGAGAGGCGCGGAGAGGCGCGTGCTCAACATCAAGCCCGAGACCATCGTCCAGAGCGCCTACAGCACCTACTCCGACGGGGGCAACCCTGCGATTGGCTACTCCGACCTCGACGATGCCTTCGCACTAGCCGCCAAGGAGCTGAGAGAGGCCCGCGACGGCCGCTTCCACTACCTCTACCTGCCCCAGCTCGATACGATCTCTCATCTCGTCGGTCCGGACGATGAGAGCGTGGCTGCGCTGCTCACCGACATCGATGCCAGGATCTCCGACCTCTGTGAGGGCCTGGGCGACGGCGTGCGGCTCATCGTCACCGCCGATCACGGCCACAAGACGGTGCCGTCCGGAAAGAGGTTCATGCTCACGGCGGACGATCCGCTTCTCGCCCGGCTTCACTCCTGGCCGAGCGGCGAGCCGGTCGTACCGATCTTCCACGTTCTGGAGGGCCGGGAGGATGAGTTCGCGAAGGGCTTCTGCGATAGGACACGCGGAGCCTTCTGCCTGCTCACTCCCGAGGAGGTCGAGGAACTGTCCCTGCTGGGTCCCGGCTGCTTCCCCGGGCCCCTCAGGCAGCGACTCGGCACGATGGTCGGGCTAGCCAGGGAGCCCGCGGCCCTGCTGGTCAGGCACGAGGGGGACACCGTCTGGCAGCACGTCGGCTACCACGCGGGGCTGAGCGAGGCGGAGATGTACGTTCCGCTCGTAGTCGCCTAGGAGCTCGAAGCGACGATGGGGAAGATATGAGCTACACGAGCGAGACCAGGATACTGGGCGTTCCCCTGATCGACATCAGGGTCGGGCGGGCCGCATCTCCCTCCCGGGGTGTCGCCAGAGCCTGGATCGCGGTCGGAGATGTCGCCTTCGGCATCCTCTTCGCCGCCGGGGGAGTCTCGGTAGGCGGAGTGGCCATCGGTGGCTGCTCTTTCGGCACGATCGCCCTCGGCGGTCTTGCCGTGGGAGGTGTCAGCCTCGGCGGCGGCTCGTTCGCCATGCTGCTGGCGGTCGGAGGGATGGCAGCCTCCCTCCACTCCGCGGCAGGTGGTCTCGCCATCGCAAGACTGTACGCTGTCGGAGGAAACGCCATTGCGAGACACGCGAACGACAAGGCCGCGAGCGGGTTCCTCGAGTTCCCGGCAGTCTTCGGGAACCTGCTCGAGGGCTTCTCCTCCTCTTCCCCGCTCATCCATCTGTGCTGGGTCTTCCCTGCCATTGCTCTTCTCGCGGGAAGAAGGAACGATGACGACGACACGCCATACGGCGGGGACCGCTGAATGCTGCTTGCCCTGAACGGCGCGGCCGCGGCTCTGGCTCTGCTTGGCGGTCTCTCGCTTCCGGTCGGGCAGCCCATGGATGAGGAGTCCGCCTCCCGGCTCTCCTATTACGAGCTCTACGTCCTTCGGAACGAGATCTACGCCATCCACGGCTATCCCTTCAGAACGCCCTGGGTCAGGAGCTTCTTCATGGAGCGGGACTGGTACCGGCCATGCAAGCCCGGACCAAGGAGCGGGGACGAGCCGGCCAGGGAGATCTCCCGTTCGGAGGAGATCCAGCTCGAGGTCACCGGATCGGCGATGAGAACGCTCGGGCGCGACCTGGCGGGATGCTGGCCCGTGGCCGACCCCGACACCCTGGACCCGGTCTACTACTCCGGCATCAGCTACGACCGGTGGCCCGGATCGCTCGATCTGCCCGGGCCATACGTCGAGCAGGCCCCCCTGCCGCTGATGTGCGGTCCGCATCCAGGGGTCGAGGAATGGCAGAGGCTCCCGGACGACTTGTGCAACGCCGTCTACGAGAGGTCTGACTCGATCCTGGCCTACATCGAGGCGCTGGGTCCGGAGGCCTGCAGAGAAGCTGCGGCGGTGACGGAGGAGATCCTGGCTCCGTGGGGCCTGGGGCTCCAGGACACCGTCTACCGGGTCTACAGGACGGGCCCGTCCCCCACGGCCCCCGAGGCGGACCCCCTCATCGTGTGTGTCGAGGCCGTGCTGCTCGGCAGCGGGAACTGGAGGTCGATGGTCGACCCCTTCGTGCTCTGGAGGCTGCGCTTCGATTCCGCGGGCAGTCCGGTGCTCTACGAGCCCATTGGTGCGGGGGCCGACTGGGACAGGGGAGTCGCCGTGCTCGCGCTGACCGGCGCTCGAGAGACTCTCAGGCCCCGGGCTGTGGTCTATGGGGATATCAGGGCGATGGACATGATGGTAGTCGAGGGGCCGTTCCGCGATCTTCCCCTGGTGATCGACCTCTACCGAGTCGAGAGGGACGGAGTCCAGAGGTACCTGGAGCTGACCGGATACTGACCGCGAGGTCCGGCTCTCAGTCCCCGTGGACCATGGGGACGAAGATGACGGGGATGTCCTCTTCCAGCTCGATCTCCCCCCCCACCTTCCGCAGGATCACCAGCCTCTGGCTCGTGCCGCCCAGCGGCAGGACCATGCGCCCTCCATCGGCAAGCTGCTCCACGAGGGCCTCGGGGATCTCCTCCGGTGCGCATGTCACGATTACCGCATCGAAGGGCGCGTGCTCGGGCCAGCCG